>NZ_JASLIX010000073.1:0-20710 GCF_030152715.1 Paenalcaligenes sp. | reverse complement strand
AGCATATACGTTTAACGCTGCCCGGCACGCGCCTCAAAACGGCCGCGCCCTTTTTTCTGTGCAAATCCTTCAGCACGCCCTTGTGGTTTCGCCCCACGTGGACGACGTGACTTATCTAAAGCACCAGCCTTTTCCCCACGGGCTGGAGCTGCCGGACGTGTGTCTGGCCCCAATGGACGCGCAGGACGGGTATCACGACGCCCCTCTGTGGCTCGCGCCCCAGCGGCAAAAGCCGGACGACGTCCACGCCCACCGCCCCCACCTTTACGGGCTTTATAAGTAGGACGTACTGCTTTAGTAGGCTCTAAACCAGGAATGGTTTCTACCGGAATCGGCTGCCCAATAAAATGCTCAATACGACGCACTTTATGACGCTCAGACACATTCGCTAAAGTAAAAGCTAAACCATCTTTGCCTGCCCGCCCTGTACGACCAATACGATGGGTGTAGTCCTCGGCCTGCATAGGCAAGTCGTAATTGATGGCATGGCTAATCCCCTGCACATCAATACCACGCGCGGCAACATCCGTAGCAACTAACACACGTAAACGACGGCGCTGTAATAAGTTCAGGGTGCGCGTGCGCTGACGCTGATTCATATCCCCATGTAAGGCACCTGCCGCAAACCCTTCGTCACATAAACGATCGGCCAATTCATCCGCACCACGCTTGGTAGCAGTAAAAATAATCGCTTGATCTAAGTTGCTATCGCGTAGTAAATGATCTAACAGCTGCTCTTTATGGTGCTGATTATCAGCGTAGAGCAAAGCCTGGGTAATATTCTGGTGTTTTTCTTTGTGACCCGAGACCTCTATCGACAACGGGTCGCGCATCATAGCGCTAGCCAATTTTGCCACTGAGCCATCTAAGGTTGCAGAAAATAAAAGGGTTTGGCGCTCGGAAGGGGTACGCGCTACGATACGCTCAATGTCTTCGATAAAGCCCATATCTAACATACGGTCCGCTTCATCCAGCACCAGCGTTTGTACTGTATTTAATTTAACGCGCTTAGACTGCAAATGATCCATCAAGCGCCCTGGAGTTGCTACCAGCACATCCACACGGCGCGACAAGGCTTTTAATTGAGCGCCATAAGGCATGCCGCCCACAACCACCGCCACCCGCAAATCTCGACACTGAGAAGCGTAGGTTTTTGCTGCGTCCCCTACCTGCATCGCCAGCTCTCGCGTTGGTGCTAATACCAATACGGACACGCCCCGAGGCCGCTGGGGATTGGAAACAATACGATGTAAGGCAGGCAGCATAAAAGCCGCGGTTTTACCACTGCCTGTTTGTGCCGATACCATTAAATCATGGCCCTCAAGCGCTTTAGGGATGGAGGCCGACTGCACCGATGTTGGGGATTCAAAACCCGCTTTTTTTAGGGCGGAAACCAAATGAGTCGATAAACCTAGGGTTTCAAAAGACATATATGACCTTTGTTGTAAGCACAACAACAATTACACCTATCAAAAAACAGGTGCAAAGATTAATTGGAAAGCATCGGGCCGACCAATCAACCTAATAAGCAAAGGCATATATATGCTAAAACAGGCGGGGGGTCAGAAAACGCGATGACATGGCAGCAAAACGCTGCAAAAAATGAAGAAGTGGCTTAGCTTACAAAATTAAGCTAAGCCACCCATTAACGCATAATTTTTTACTTTTAGCAAGGGTTATCCCCAAATCAACCAAATCAATAAAATAATAGGAATAGGCACACCCAACAACCATAAGAGAATGGATTTCATACTGCCTCCTTTTTAAGTATTCGGCTTATGCAACATGGCACACTTTCAGCATACTGCTTTACCCTCTAAGTGCCGCGCATAAATGTAAGCAAACCCATCTTCTTTTCAAAAACGCATCCACAACAGTCACAGCCAGTTGCGTGACGTAATAGAAAGGTTACAAAAAAGCCCTTATTCCTTTATAGGAAAAGGGCTTAAATACCACGCTAGTCGCTTATCGGTCTAGGAAATGGTCAAAACGGAATATCGTCATCCATATCCGATAAGTTATCCATTGGGGACGCTTGATAATTTTGCTGAGGCGGAGCTTGTCGAGGTGCGGGCTGCGCAGCAGCTTGCTGTGGTGCGGCTTGGCGCTGAGGCTGTGGGGCTTGATTATAGTCATCACCACCAAAGTCTCCACCACTATCCCCGCGCCCGCCTAGCATTTGCATTTGATCAGCAATGATTTCAGTGGTGTAACGGTCTTGGCCATCTTGCCCCTGCCATTTACGGGTACGAAGGCGGCCTTCGATATAAACCGGGCGGCCTTTACGCAAGTATTCCCCAGCGATTTCCGCTAAACGGTTAAACATCACCACGCGGTGCCATTCGGTTTCTTCGCGGCGCTCGCCAGTTTGGCTATCACGCGTGGCATATGTGGTCGCGATGGACAGATTGCACATTGCCGCCCCGCTCGCTGTGTAGCGCACCTCGGGATCACGCCCAAGGTTGCCAACTAAAATGACTTTATTGACTGATGCCATGTTGTATTCCTATCTCAAGTAAATTCGATGATCTATTATGCGGGATTTTATTTCTCTGCCCCAGTGGCTTAACCCAACCAATGTGATCTTTTCGCCTAATGGTTTATAAAACCGTTTTAAACTGCCGGGTTGTTAGCCACCATAATAGAGCTAGTGCCGCACCGATCCATAACGCCCAATGTACACCAACCGTGGCGGCGATAACACCCCCCGTTAAACCACCACCAAACACGCCCAGCGACTGCGTTGTATTGTAAAAACCCATGGCTAAACCTTTATATTCGGCAGGGGCAACGCGGGACACCATAGAGGGTTGTAATGCCTCTAAGGTATTAAAAATCACAAAGAAAACAAATAAAGCCACCACCATCGCCCACAAGCTAAAACTGGCCCATGGCATCAACGCCATGATCGCGGCTAATGCTAAGACTAACCATTGCAAAACGCGACGGTGCGCTTTACGTACTTCCGTGTAAATTACCATCGGTATCATCAAAGCAAACGACAGCACGATTACCGGCAAATATACCTTCCACAGAGAGCCAGAATCAAACTGTCCTAGTTGTGCCAACACCCCTGGGATCACCACAAACAACATCATCAAAATAAAATGCAAGGCAAATACACCAAAATTTAGCCGTAGTAAGTCCCCCTGCTTTAATACATCCGACGCTTTGGCACGTATGATCGGTTCCGCCTGCGGGTATTCGGGAATAGCAAAAGTGGCAAGCAATAAGCAAACAAAGCCTAATAAGCTAATAGCCCAGAAAAGCCCCGATAAGCCAAACTGCCCCACTAATACGGGCGATAAAACCAAAGACACGGCAAAAGACAAGCCTATTGCCGAACCTACCATCGCCATAGCACGGGTACGCACCTCGGGACGGGTCGCATCAGCTACCCAAGCGGTAATCGCTGCAGAAATCGCACCTAAACCCTGTAAAACGCGACCCACAATAATGCCATCTACACTTTGTGCTAGGGCACTCACTACCCCACCTAAAACAAAAAGCAACATTCCGCCCATAATCACAGGGCGGCGCCCCCACTTATCCGAAGCCATCCCTAAAGGAATCTGCATAATTGCTTGGGTAAGCCCATACGCACCCAACGCAATACCGACTTTTGTTGCATTATTTCCACCAGGTATCGATTGGGCGGCCACAGCAAAAATAGGGGTCAATAAAAACAAGCCCAACATGCGTGTAGAAAACAACAAAGCCAACAATACACTGGCTTTACGCTCTTGGGGGTTAAGTGATATTCGCTCACGTTTAGATGAAATGGTTTGCCTGCTCATGAACTGGCTCATGCCTCATTGAATAATTTAATACTTTAGCCAATAGCCTACGGGTTTTAGGACAGGAAGACACATAGCGCGCTATAGTAGTACGTTAGCCTTTTGACCCTAGCACGTAAAAAATCGAATGGAATTAATACGTATTCGCGGTGCACGCACGCATAATCTGAAAAACCTTTCAGTAGACTTACCCCGTCAGAAACTGGTTGTTATTACCGGTTTATCTGGCTCAGGTAAATCTTCCTTAGCTTTTGATACCTTATATGCGGAAGGTCAACGACGCTATGTGGAAAGCCTATCTGCCTATGCACGCCAATTTTTACAAATCATGGATAAGCCTGATGTGGACTTAATCGAAGGCCTGTCTCCTGCTATCGCTATTGAACAAAAGGCAGCAGGACATAACCCGCGATCCACCGTGGGGACCACCACCGAAATCCATGATTACTTACGCTTATTGTATGCCCGTGTCGGTACGCCCTATTGTCCTATCCATCAGCTGCCTTTGCAATCACATACGATTAGCCAGATGGTAGATGCACTATTGGCTTGGCCACAAGAAACGCGCGTCGCCATTTTAGCCCCTATTGCCTTAGAGCAAAACCAAGACCTAATAGAGCTCGGGCGCAGCCTGCAATCTCAAGGCTTTGTGCGGGTACGTTACAACGGGGTCATGCAAAGTCTTGATGAGCCCTTAGCCACTACAGACACCACGCCACAGATCGAGGTGGTTATCGATCGCTTGCGCGTTCGCGCCGATAGCGCTCAGCGCCTAGCCGAAAGCTTAGAAACGGCCACACAGCTCAGTGCAGGCAAAGCCGATGTGCTCAATATGGATACCGAAGCCATCCAGCGTTTTAACCTGCATTTTTCCTGCCCCGAATGCGACTATCATCTTGATGAGCTCGAGCCCCGTTTATTTAGCTTTAATAATCCGGCTGGAGCCTGTCCAGAATGCGCGGGCTTAGGAGAAACCGAGGTGTTTGATCCAAAGCGGGTGGTCGCTGTGCCGGATCTCAGCCTAGCAGGTGGCGCGATTGCTGGTTGGGATCGTCGCAATGCATTCACCTTTAATCTACTCAAAAGCCTCGCGGATTATTATGGTTTTGACATTGATGAGCCTTTTGATCAATTAGACCCTAACGTACAGCACTGTATCTTATATGGTTCGGGCGAGGAAGCCATCCCGTTTATCTACTTGACAGAAAAAGGCACCACCACGATTAAACACCACCCCTTTGAAGGGGTCATCCCCAATCTAATGCGACGTTGGCAGGAGACCGACTCCAGTGCGGTACGTGAAGAGCTCAACAAACTACGGCGTCTTCAAACCTGCCCAGCTTGTCATGGAGCACGGCTTAATACCGCTGCTCGCCATGTTTACTTAGGCGACAATGACCCGCAACCCATTTATGCAGTAGAACACTTGTCCTTACAAGACTGTTTGGAGTGGTTTGCCAACCTGCAGTTAAGCGGTGCTAAACAAGATATCGCGGCACGCATCATTGAAGAAATCCAAGCACGTTTACGCTTTTTAAATAATGTGGGTCTAAGCTACCTATCTTTAGACCGTCGAGCCAACACTATTTCGGGGGGGGAAGCGCAGCGTATCCGCCTCGCCAGTCAAATTGGCTCTGGCTTAACCGGTGTAATGTATGTGCTGGATGAGCCTTCCATTGGCTTACACCAGCGTGACAATGACAAACTGATTCTCACGCTGCAACAGTTGCGAGACTTAGGCAATAGCGTCATTGTGGTTGAGCACGATGAGGACATGATGCGTCAAGCCGATTATTTGGTCGATATGGGGCCAGGTGCCGGAGAGCTTGGCGGGGAAATTATTGCTCAGGGCACGCCGGCTGAAATAATGAACGACCCAAACTCGATGACTGGTCAGTACCTAAGTGGCGCTAAAAAAATCCAAGCCACTCATAGGCGCCCCGTCACCCCTGATCTCCCGCGCTTAAGCCTATGGGGAGCACACGGCAACAACTTAAAACAGGTGGATTTACACTTACCCTTGCAGCGCTTTATCTGCATTACGGGGGTTTCCGGATCCGGCAAATCTACCTTAATCAATCACACGCTCGCCAAAGCCGTGGCTAAAGCCTTACACCGCGCCCAAAGCGAGCCCGCTCCCTATGAGCGCCTAACCGGTCTTGAGCATGTAGATAAAATCATCACCGTAGATCAAAGTCCCATTGGCCGTACACCACGAAGCAATCCCGCAACCTACACGGGCCTGTTTACGCCTATTAGAGAGCTCTTTGCTGGTGTGCCCGAAGCTCGTGTACGCGGCTATGATGCCGGTCGCTTTTCTTTTAATGTGAAAGGGGGGCGTTGCGAAGCGTGCCAGGGTGACGGCGTGGTAAAAGTTGAAATGCACTTTTTACCTGATGTCTACGTGCCTTGTGATGTGTGTCATGGTGCGCGCTATAACCGTGAAACCCTAGAAATTCATTATCGTGGCAAAAATATCAGCGAGGTATTGGATCTAACCGTAGCCCAGGCCATGACCTACTTTGAGGCGGTCCCCACGATTGCGCGCAAGCTCCAAACCTTGATGGATGTCGGTTTGTCTTATCTACGGCTGGGTCAAAGCGCTACCACCCTGTCTGGGGGGGAAGCACAGCGGGTTAAGCTCGCTTTAGAACTCTCTAAACGTAGTACCGGCAATACACTATATATTTTAGATGAGCCCACCACAGGGCTACATTTTCAAGATATTGCGCTTTTACTCGATGTGCTCAATCAACTGGTCGATGCCGGCAATACAGTGGTCGTGATCGAACACAACCTAGATGTCATCAAAACCGCTGACTGGATTATTGATATTGGTCCAGAGGGGGGCGATGGGGGCGGACAAATCGTTGTAGAGGGCACCCCTGAGACGGTTGCCCGCTGCGACCAAAGCTACACCGGCCGTTACTTACAGCCCCTGCTAACAGGTAACTAAACACGCAAGCATAAGCTACCCGTACACCTATTAACGCTTTACATCACAAACAAGTCACGATGTTCTTTAATAGCAAAGCGGTCTGTCATGCCCGCCACATAATCCGCTATGGCTCGTGCTTGCTCGTTAAAATCCTCGCGTCGATGCTCAGCTGCCAAAAGCCCTGGTTCAGCAATAAAGGCCTCAAACAAATCTCGCACAATACGCCGTGCCTTGTGGGTCATGCGTAAAACCCGATCGTGATAATACAAGTTTTGGCGCAAAAAGCGCTTAAGCTCATCAGCTTGAGCTCGCATATCGGGGCTAAATGCGGCTAAACGCGGGCATTGTCGCACCTCGTCCACTGACTGGGGCTGATGTTGCGCTAGATTGGCCAAGGTAGTTTCTGATAAGTCCACCACAAAGGTATGAATCATACGCCGAATAATCTCAGCAATCAGGCGCTTACGCATAGCGGGAGCCTGCAGCGACGGGTGCTGTTGCAGCACTTGCTCGTGATGCTCAGCAAAAACCCGCACCTCTAAGAGCTGCTCTAGGGTAATGAGCCCCGAGCGTAGCCCATCATCAATGTCATGGTTGTTATACGCAATCTCATCGGCCAGATTGGCTACCTGAGCCTCTAAAGAAGGCTGCGTGCCATTTAAAAAGCGCAAACCCACCGCACCAAGGCGCTCAGCATGACGCCGGTTACAGTGTTTTAAAATCCCCTCGCGCGTCTCAAAGCATAGGTTTAGACCATTAAATTGCGCATAACGCTCTTCGATATGATCCACAATACGCAGGCTTTGTAAATTATGCTCAAAACCACCGGCTTCGGGTGCTAGCTCACGCATGCACAGATTTAGCTCCTCTTGTCCGGCATGCCCAAAAGGCGTATGCCCTAAATCATGCGCTAGGGCGATGGCTTCGATCAAGTCCTCGTGTAGACCTAAGCGGCGCGCAATGGCGCGGGCTATTTGTGCCACCTCGATGCTGTGTGTTAGCCGCGTCCGAAATAAATCCCCCTCGTGGTTCACAAACACCTGGGTTTTGTATTCCAAGCGCCTAAACGCATTGCAATGAATGATTCGGTCTTTATCACGCTGAAAAGCGTTACGCCCACTGGGTGGGGGTTCAGGATAAAGACGACCTTGGGACTGCTCTGGGTTACATGCATACGCGGCTAACATCATGACTCCTAAAATTGAGCTAAGACTTTTTTCACCGTAGTCACATCTACTGCTTGCACCACACTTTTGCCTAGCTCAGGTAATAAAACAAAGCGCAGCTGACCGCCCTCGGCTTTTTTATCTAACCCCATCAGATCAATCCATTTATCTGCATCCCACTGTGGGGGCTGGGTAGGACAACCGATAGCAGCAACGAGCGCTTTGATTAACTGCACATGCTCTGGCGCCAAGCCACAGATCTCGGCGGATAAGGCAGCAGCCATTATCATGCCGCAGCCCACGGCCTCGCCATGCAACCATTCACCATAACCCAGCCCCGCTTCAATGGCATGACCAAATGTATGACCAAAGTTTAATATGGCGCGTAAGCCTGACTCGCGCTCATCTTGTGACACCACATAGGCCTTAAGCTCGCATGAGCGCTGTACAGCATACTGCACCACATCAGGCTGCAAGGCGGTAAGCGCCGCGGCATTTTCCACACACCAATGTAAAAAATCAGCATCCGTGATCATGCCGTATTTGATGACCTCGGCCAGCCCAGCTGCGATTTCTCTTTGTCCAAGCGTCCCTAATACGTCAATATCGATTTCTACAGCGATTGGCTGGTAAAACGCCCCGATCATATTTTTACCTAAGGGGTGGTTAATCGCGGTTTTCCCCCCTACTGATGAATCCACTTGGGACAACAATGTAGTCGGCACCTGCACAAAACGAATGCCTCGCATAAAACAAGCCGCCGCAAAACCACTAATGTCCCCAACTACGCCCCCACCTAACGCGACAATAACCGCTTTTCTATCCAATCGGTTTTGTAACAAAGCATCAAAAATCTGATCCAATGTTTGGCTATTTTTATACTGCTCCCCATCAGGGATAAGCACTTGCACGACTTTTTTTTCTGTGGACTGTAGTGCATTTAATACAGTTTCACCATACAGCGCAAAAACGGTAGGATTAGAAATCAGCGCAATAGTGGTAGCGTCAGCGGGGATAGATTGTGCCAGCTGAGTTAAACGCCCGGATGCAACATGTATGGGATAGTTGCCACCTGGTGTGTTGACTTGTACTACACTCATGAAATGACCTCTTGCTCTTTTAAGACATCTAGTAATTGTTTGGCCGCTAAATGCACCGGTGCAGACCCCGTTTCAAACACCACGTCTGCTAATTGTTCATAAATCGGCTCACGCTCTGCTAACAAAGACGCAATACGCTCTTGCGGGTTTGCAGTTTGTAATAAAGGGCGGGTTTTATCCCGCTCTAGTCGCCGATATAATTCATTAATATTAGCGCGTAAATAAACAACCGTACCCCGCTCTTTGAGCATGTGTCGATTGGCCTCGGCCAAAATGGCGCCACCCCCTGTGGCTAAGATTATTTCAGGACGACGCGAACAAATGTCCAGCTCCAGGGTTTCACGTCGTCTAAAACCGGCTTCGCCTTCAATGTCGAAGATCGTAGCAACAGGCACTCCGCAGCGCGCTTCTAGCTCGTGATCTAAATCATAAAACTCACGTTTCAGATGACGAGCTAACTGGCGCCCTAACGTGGTTTTTCCAGCCCCCATCATGCCTATTAAAAAAATAGACTGATGACCTGGTTGTAACAATCGCTGTAAATCAGCCGGACTAAGAGGTGTTAAAATTTCATTTTGCATGAGGTCTGCGGATAAAAAATCTGTCATTTGTGTATTATCGCATTAGCTGCCTATTGATTTCAGCTTTATCGAGTATTTATTTACTTATAAAAACCCACCTATTTATCTCTAAAAGATAACCACTATTTGCCCACAATGAGCTCTACTGATTCATCTACTCATACTACTGCGCCCGCCTCCGGTTCGTGGCTGATCCGTCTTATTCTTA
The DNA here is from genome assembly GCF_030152715.1 of Paenalcaligenes sp. Classification (NCBI taxonomy): domain Bacteria; kingdom Pseudomonadati; phylum Pseudomonadota; class Betaproteobacteria; order Burkholderiales; family Alcaligenaceae; genus Paenalcaligenes; species Paenalcaligenes sp. The sequence goes on along the minus strand of NZ_JASLIX010000073.1, from coordinate 10,920 downwards.
AGACTGCCATTTTCTTCACAGGTCTTGCGGCATGTGGAGCATTAGTTGTGGCTTTGGCGTTGGCTTTAGCATGGCCAAACCTTCCTGATCTTAGCGCAATGACCGACTATAAACCACGTGTACCATTGCGTATTTATACGGCGGACAAAGTCCTCATCGGCGAGTTTGGCGAGGAGCGGCGCAATGTCATGCGCTTGGACGAAATCCCGGACGTGATGAAATCCGCCATCCTAGCAGCAGAGGACGATCGCTTTTATCAACATAGTGGGGTAGACCTGAAAGGTATCGGTCGTGCGGTACTGGCAAACTTAGCATCAGGCGCTAAATCACAAGGAGCCAGTACGATCACCATGCAGGTCGCTCGTAACTTTTACCTTTCCTCAGAAAAAACCTATACACGTAAGTTTTATGAGCTATTACTGACCTTTAAAATTGAATCCATGTTGAGCAAAGACCAAATTTTAGAGCTCTACATGAATCAGATTTTTTTAGGACACCGCTCCTATGGCTTTGCGGCAGCATCGCGAGCTTATTTTGGAAAACCCTTAACTGAAATCACGTTAGCTGAAGCCGCTATGCTCGCCGGTATTCCGCGTGCCCCCTCGCGCTACAACCCCATTGCCAACTATAACGAGGCGAAACGCCAACAGGTGGTTGTCCTACGCCGCATGTTGAACTTAGGCTACATTACACAAGATGAGCATCAAGCCGCCCTAGATCAAGCTATTGAGATCCGCACCGCCGAAGGCATGCCCGCTGGTGGTTATGCCATTCATGGGGAATATGCAGCTGAGCTAGCACGCCAGTTACTATATGGTGTGTATAAAGATGGTATTTATTCACGAGGCTTCAATGTTTACACTACCATTGACTCGAAACAACAAGAAGCTGCTTACCGAAGCGTACGCGATGCCGTGCTGCAATACACTCGCCGTGCTCGCTACCCCGGCCCTGAGGCCCGCGTCAACTTACCCGCTAATATCGAACAAGACACCGAAGCCTTTAGTGACATTTTGGCAAAAGTCCAACGCGAACACCCTGATGCAGGTGATTTATTAGTAGGGGTAGTGCTATCGGCCAGCCCAACACAAATCACCGTCGCCCGCACCGCTGACAATATTATTACCGTTGACAATAAACGGGCTCTAAGCATTGTGGCGCGGGGCTTAACCAAAAACGCCAATGACAAAGAGCGCATTGATCGTGGTGCCGTGGTGTATTTATTCAATAACGGCGACTACTGGGAAGTCATCAATATGCCGGCCGTTCAAGCCGCCTTTGTCTCGATGCGCCCCCAAGACGGTGCGATTCAAGCCATGGTCGGTGGATTCCATTTTTCTGATGGTAAATTTAACCGTGTCACCCAAGCATGGCGCCAACCCGGTTCCGCCTTTAAACCTTTTATTTATGCAGCCTCACTAGAAAAAGGGCTCACCCCCGAAACCTTAATTTCGGACCAACCTTTTAGCCTAACGTCTGCCCAAACCGGCTCAAAACCATGGAATCCAAAAAACTATGGTGGTCGCTATGAAAACATGCTCACCATGCGCAATGGGCTCTACAAGTCCAAAAATATGGTGTCTATCCGTATCATGCAAGCCGTTGGGCCTAAATACGTCCAAGACTATATTGTGCGTTTTGGTTTTGATCGCGCCCGTCAACCCGCTGTGTTACCCCTTGCTTTGGGTGCAGGCAGTGTAACCCCTCTACAACTCGCTACTGCCTACAGCGTATTTGCTAATAATGGCTACCGCGTCCAACCGTATCTGATTGATCATATTACAGACGGTAGCGGCAAGGTCATCATGAGAGCTAAACCCGTAGTCGCCGGCGACAGTAATGCTCGCGCTATCGACCCAAGAACCGCCTATGTCATGAACCATATGCTACGCGGCGTAGCCACTTCTGGCACAGGCTCTCGTGCTTCAGCTACCCTTAAACGCAATGACATTGGTGGCAAAACAGGCACAACAAATAACTCCCATGATGCCTGGTTTGCCGGCTATACACCAGATATCGTTGGCATTGCTTGGCTAGGCTTTGATCAGCCCCGCTCTTTAGGAGCCAGTGAAACCGGTGGTGGCTTAGCCATGCCGGTTTGGATTGACTACATGAAAACCGCACTCAAAGACGTTCCCCAAAAGCCGCTTGGACCTGTCCCCTCGGGCCTAAAGCAAATCGATGGTAATTTCTACTTTGACGAGTTCCCTCCTGGCAAAGCCATCTTGCGTGTGGGCCTGCCCTCGGTTTTAGACGATAGTCTTTATATCGAAGAGGGGGCAGAAGACAGCGAAGACGGTATTGGCCGACTTTTAGAGCAGCTTGAGCGCCCCGGTGATGCTCTTGACCCCCTTACCACACCAGGATTGATTCCTTTTTAATCCATGAAAACCGTACTGAAACCCCTGCGTACTTTGCTATTTATCGCTATGATAGTGGCTATGACTGGATGCGGATACAAAGGTCCTTTGACTTTGCCTGAGTTTGCTCAAGCAGCCGCGCGTGCTTAATTTTTATTTTGACTTAATTATGACCGTAGCAAAGCACTTTCAACTTAAAGATGACACCTTGCATGCTGAAAATGTCTCTTTAGAGCAATTAGCGCATGATTTCGGTACACCTTTATACGTGTATTCACGCCAGGCCCTGCATGATGCATGGCATAGCTATCATGTCGCCGCACAAGGGCGCGATGTGCTGGTGTGCTACGGTATGAAAGCGAACTCAAATCTGGCTATCTTAAATGAATTTTCTCGCTTAGGCACAGGTTTTGATATTGTTTCAGGCGGGGAACTCGCGCGCGTCATCGCCGCCAAAGGTGACCCCGCTAAAGTTGTCTTCTCGGGCGTTGGCAAACAACGCTGGGAAATCGAAGCCGCTCTGGACGCGGGTATTAAATGCTTTAATGTCGAATCTGAAGCCGAATTAGAGCGTATTAACCAAATCGCTGGTGAAAAAGGGGTAAAAGCACCTATTTCTCTACGAGTCAATCCCGACGTAGACGCAAAAACCCACCCCTACATTTCTACTGGCCTTAAAGACAATAAGTTTGGGGTGGATATCAACGAAGCCCCTGCTATTTATGCACGCGCTCAGGCTATGCCCCACTTGGAGATCGTCGGGGTGGATTGCCATATTGGCTCACAAATCACTGAGATCAGCCCCTATTTAGACGCCCTCGATAAGCTTATTGCCCTCATTAAGCAGCTCCAATCCCAGGGCATTACTCTTAGCCATTTAGATATTGGTGGCGGCTTAGGGATCCGCTATACCGACGAAACCCCTGCCACACCTACTGAACTATTAAGTGCGGTATTCAAAGCGCTGGACGCTGCGGATCTAGGGCATTTACAGCTCGTGCTGGAGCCCGGGCGCTCCATGGTGGGTAATGCCGGCGTATTGCTAACACGGGTTGAATACGTAAAAACCAATCAAGACAAGCATTTTGCAATCGTTGATGCAGCAATGAATGACTTAATTCGCCCTACTCTCTACGACGCCTGGCACGACGTAGAGCCTGTTCGCCCACGCACTGGCTCTGCGCCTGCCCCGGCTTATGATATTGTGGGGCCAATCTGTGAAAGCGGCGACTGGCTGGCCAAAGATCGCGCTTTACACCTAGCCCAAGGCGATTTGCTCGCCATCATGTCTGCTGGGGCGTATGCTTTTACGATGTCCAGTCAATACAACACACGCCCTCGTGCTGCAGAGGTCATCGTAGATGACCAATCCGTGCACCTCGTTCGCCCCCGAGAAAGTCTAGAAAGTTTATTTGATAGCGAACGTCTTATTGACTAGCCATATTAGTTTTTAACTATTATTTGGCAAAAATCACTTACCCCACCCTGTACAAGGTGGGGTAATTTTATAAAAGTCTTACAGCTCACCGTAAGAATGCAAACCCGATAAGAACATATTTACACCGAGGAAGGCAAAACTCGTCACGAGCAAGCCTACCAATGCCCAATAGGCGCTAAATGTACCTCGTAGGCCCTTCATGAAGCGCATATGCAACCAAGCGGCGTAGTTTAACCAAACGATTAAGGCCCATGTTTCTTTAGGGTCCCACTGCCAATAAGTTCCCCAGGCATCAGCTGCCCATAAGGCACCTAAAATCGTGGCAATCGTAAAGAAAGCAAAGCCCACTGCAATCGCCCGATACATAATGTCATCGAGGATTTCTAAATCAGGTAAACGCTGTGCAATAGGACGGCGGAATGCCATAATTAAACCAACAATAATGGCACTAATACCAAAATACAGCATCCATGTGGCTGAAAACTTACCCGAGCTAAAAATTAACGGCTCCGCACAGAGCAACACCCCTAAAATAAACACGGGAGATAGTTTCGCCCAGGAAGTGGTCTCACCATTTTCTTTGATTAAATAGGCAAAACCTACCATCGCAGATAGCGCAAACGTACCATAACCAATAAAGTTAGCTGGCACGTGGATTTTCATCCACCAGCTTTTCAGTGCTGGCACTAAGGGCTGAATTTGATGGGCATCACGCGTAAAGGAATACCACAACAAAAACACCACGACGGAGGACACCACCAGCAAGACAAAACCGCCTAAAGCACGGGTGGCATAACGGCGTTCATAGTATAAGTAAAACAAAGCGGTCATGAGCGCAAAGAGGACAAAAACCTCGTATAAATTGCTCACAGGAATATGACCAATATCAGGGCCTAATAAGTGCCCTTCACGCCAACGTACCAATAACCCGATCGAGCCTGCGTACACTGCTGCCCATGTCAGCCCAGAGCCAATCCAAGCCGCAGTCGGGCTTGCCATCCCTATCCAGTACATTACCGTAGCTAATACAAATAATGCACACATCCACAAAATAGCGGATTGAGAAGAGATCAGGTATTTCAGAAAAAAGACGGTCTCAGCGCGATTGATATCGCCATTGGCTAAGTTTCCATCAGGGCTATAAAGCCAAATAGCAAACAACGCCACCAACGAGATCACAATCGTCATGGTGCGCAGTGGCCGCCAGAGCCAACCCATCCACACCAGCATTGGCACGGTGGCGACAAGAATAATGCGCTCGTAGTAATCCATGCTATCGGGATAGGTTTTTAAACAGTAGACTGCCGCCAAAGCCAATACAACAAAGTAGATGGCATCACTTATGGTTGGACGACCGCGCACCCCTCGCGCGTCCCCGCTGGGAGACCGCGGATCATCACCCCACATAGAGGGAGAAGATGTAACAGCGGAATTAGACATGTTGATTACCTCGATCTGCAGACAAACGCTCAAACGCCGTTTGGAAGCGTTGGAATTCTTGTTGGAAGTCTAAATTACGGCGCTGTGATGTCATGGCTGCCGTCAAAATGCTGCCCGTATCCTGTGGGCGCACCCACACCCAAATACGACGATCACGCACATAAATCATCACAAACACACCGATCACCAAGAACAAGCTACCGGTATACACAATATACATACCAGGGCTACGTGAGACCTGAAAAACACTGGCTTGCACCTGGTCAAAGCTATCTAGCGTTAACACCACGGGAGCCGGATATTCGGGCAAGTTCGCAAAAGCCAGTAAAGCGAGCTGTACCCATTGTTCCTCGTGGGCGCCTTTATCCCCACTATAATCAATAGGTGCTAAACCGTGCTCTTCGCGCACCAGATTACGCAGCTCCAAAAGCGTCATCTGGAGCATGGGCACCGTTAAACCCAAAATACGCTCGCGTTCCGCCTCTGGCACTGGTTCAATAATGCCATTAAACCCTTTACGTACAAAGGTATCAATGGTTTTAAAAGCCGCTAACTCAATCAAAGAGCCGGCCTCCATTTGCCCGCTGCGCATGGCAAAACGTTTAGCTGCCAATTGCAATTTAGCCGTGTCGGTTGCCGCTGCTCGTAACTGCATAAACTCTGTCATTGAGCTTTTTGCATCGGCAGGAATTCGTACATAACGGAAAAAATCGGCTTGATTACGGCGCATACCAAGCAAAAACACCGGAAACCCGTCTAAGGTCATGGGGGCCATGTAGTTCACATACTCCATCGCCTGGCCATCTTTGGTCGTAAGCCTATAGTGGATGCTTGGCCCCACATTGGTTAGATGATCGTCTTTGGGCTTAACGCCACTGCCCGCTACGGAGGCCACATGATCCATCAAAGCTTTAGGTTGTGGATCACCATCGGTAAGGTCCTCAACGTTAAAGACTCGTAACTCTGTAAAGGTTGCCTCTACGCTATCGCCCTGTTGGTTATAAATCACGGGCGCGCTTTCGCCAACCACCCCTTTTAGGCGGATGGGCTCGTATTCAGCCCCTTGTAAAGGATAAGCGCTTAGCACCAGTTTGCTACCACCATCATCAAAGCCAGATTGGTAGATGGTTACCCCACGATAACGCAAAGGCTCGTTCACCTCGATCACCTGAGTAAAGCGCTTACCATTTTCCTCGTCAATGACCTCTACCTCGCTTTTAAAATTGCTTGGCATACCAGTAGAGTAATAGTCAATGATAAAACGCTTTAGCTCCACAATAAATGGCACTGGCTGGATCAAAACCCCTTCTCCGTAACTAACAATAGCATGAGAGGTTTTTGCGCCCTCGGGCAAAAGCATATTAGCGCGGTAGCTAGGATTAGATAAACTCAACCGTCCAGCGGGGGGGACTTCGGAAATAAACATATTTTCCGTGATGGGGGTTTTATCCCCCAACCATGCTTGAATACGAATCGGTAGTTCACTATCTAGCAGCCCCCCTATACAAATCACCACAATCGCCACATGCCCAAAAATGTAGCCCAGACGATTTGCTCCCCCTTTTTTCGCCGCTACCATGTAACTACCGTCTTCGTCATCACGAACGCGGTAAGCGTAACCATGGGCTTTAAGCCACTGCTGGATCGGCGCTAGGTTATCTTGAGGGGTGTGGCTGGATGTGATCTCGACCCGATGGGGGAATGCTCGTAAACTTGTCCCCCGTACATATTCCCTAAAGGTGCGAGAGTCTCGGAGCATTTTAGGGGTATGTCGAATCACACATAAAGTGGTCGACACCACCAAAAAACCCATAATAACTAAAAACCACCAGCTGTTATACACATTCCAAATGGTGAATTTATCGAATAAAGCCGTCCAAAAAGGACCAAACTGATCGATATAAACATTAAGTGGCTGGTTTTGTGCGAGTACTGTGCCGATAAGACTGGCAACACAGATAAAAACCAAAAGGCTAATAGCGAACCGCATGGAGCCAAGCAGCTCCATGACATCTTCAACAGTTGCTCGACGCTGGGTGGTAGATACAGTCACAGAATTAGATAACGATAAAAGTAAGAGGAAGGGTTGATCCCATTAGAACGCACGGTAAGCAATAAGTTCCCCACTATTACCTACACATAAACACAGCAAAGCTCACCTTGTGTTTTATACGTACAAGGTGAGCTTTAAAAAGCGTTAGTCAGAGCAGAATTAACGTAGGCCTGCTGCGTAATCCGCCACAGCATCGATATCGGCATCGTTCATGCGATCGGAAATATCATGCATCATGACTTGATTGTTGCGGTCACCACTACGGAATAAACGTAATTGCTCTGCAATATAAGAAGGGAACTGACCGCTTAAGCGTGGATATTGACCGGGGATCCCAGCACCATTCGGTGCATGACAGGCAGCACAAGCCGCTACACCGCGTTCTGGTAAACCACCCCGCCAAATCTGCTGACCGCGCTCTAATGTATCTAAGTTAGTTGCTGTGGCGGCCTTTTCGGGGTCTAAAGGCTGCTGGCTAAGGTAAAACGCGACATCACGCATTTCTTCGGTGGTCATATTTGCCACAATGCTTGCCATGACGGCAGGAGCGCCACCAGCGGCTAAACGAGCTGCAGGCTCGCCCTCTTTTTTAGGGCGAAAATCATTAAGCTGTTTAACCAAGTATTCAAAAGGCTGAGCTGCCAAGTTTGGGTTGGCCTCTAGGGTGCTGTTGCCAGCTTCTCCGTGACAGGTGACACAGGCTAAAACGCCTTTAGAGACGTTACCATTTAGGTAGAGCTGTTCGCCTTTTTGTAAGTCCGGCTTTGCTGCGTCGGCAGCATAAGCTAGGCTTAGCACGGAACAACCCGCGATTAGGCTGCTTGTGATAATAAATTTTGATAGCACGCGCTTCATGTAGTCCTCGACAATCGCGATTCAACTGGATAAGCAAAAAAGGGGCTTATGCCGCCAAACCCGCCGCATTCTGCGAAAGAATCTTTGCCAAGAACACGACGTTACCGTATTAAACTTAGTGATTATACAATAGAGCTACAAAATTAAACGGAATTTGCTGCAATCATGTCTATATTACATCGCGCTCGCTTCACCATCTCTGCGGCACAACTGTCCCAGCTCCCCCCCGAAGGCCCTCCAGAGGTTTGCTTTGTGGGGCGCTCTAATGCGGGTAAGTCCTCTGCTATCAATGTCTTAACAAACCAACGCCGCCTTGCTTTTTCCAGTAAAACACCGGGGCGAACACGTCTGATTAACATGTTTGGCATTCCGGACCCTCTAGAAGCCGATGCCCAGCTTGGTTATTTAGTCGATTTGCCCGGATATGGGTATGCGGCGGTTAATCGCCAAGAAAAACAGCAGTGGGACCAAGTGCTTGGCGGATATTTACGGACGCGCAATTCCCTAGCTGGCATTGTCTTAGTGATTGATATTCGTCGCGGACTGACCGATTTAGACTTACAACTGGCCCATTGGATTGCGCCCACCGGACGACCGGTATTAGTATTATTAACTAAAGCCGATAAATTTGCGTATGGTAAACGTATCCAAGCGGTAGCTGCCGCACGCAAGCAGCTTAAAGACATTGGTGCTTTACATGCGTTGCCCTTTTCTGCAACGCACCGCATTGGTATCGAAGACGCGACGCAACATATCGAAAACTGGATTTCTCCCCAATTTGTACCATGACAAAATTTATTCCTGACGTTCATTTCCCCCAAAGCCGCCCACGCCGCAACCGTCGTGATGACTTCACCCGCCGTTTAGTGCGCGAGTCCGCCGTTAGCGTTGATGATTTTATTTATCCCGTTTTTATTCGCGAGGGCAAAGACGTCCGCGAGGCGGTCGATTCTATGCCAGGCGTCTATCGCTATTCGCCTGACCAGCTCTTAGCCGTAGCCGAAGAATGCGTAAAGCTTGGTATCCCTGTGCTTTCGCTTTTTCCTTCTATCGAACCCGAAAAAAAATGCCCCCAAGGACTAGAGGCTGCGAATCCAGATGGTCTGGTGCCTCGTACCGTTGCACTGTTAAAAAAAGAATTTCCAGAGCTGGGCGTGCTAACTGACGTGGCGCTGGATCCTTATACCAGTCACGGTCAAGACGGTATTATTGATGAAAACGGCTACGTGCTTAACGAGCCCACAGTAGCTGTTTTGTGCAAACAAGCACTCACCCAAGCCCAAGCAGGTGTGGATATTATTGCTCCTAGCGACATGATGGACGGCCGTGTTGCCGCGATCCGTAACATCTTGGATGAAAACCACTTTATTGACGCACGTATCATGGCCTATTCGGCCAAATACGCGAGTGCGTTTTACGGGCCTTTCCGGGATGCCGTAGGCTCTGCCGCCAACCTGGGTCAGTCCGACAAAGCCTCTTATCAAATGGATCCTGCTAACCGCTTAGAAGCAATCCGCGAGGTCGCCGCCGATATACGCGAAGGCGCCGACATGGTGATGGTCAAACCAGGTATGCCGTATTTAGACATTGTGCGCGAGGTCAAAGACGCGTTTGGTATGCCAACCTTTGTCTACCAAGTCAGCGGAGAATACGCCATGCTCAAAGCCGCTGCACAAAATGGCTGGCTCGATCACGATAAAGTCATGATGGAATCGCTACTCGCTTTTAAACGTGCCGGTGCCGATGGTATTTTGACGTACTTTGCGATCGAAGCGGCTAAATGGATGCAGGCAAATCAATAAATCCGATGCCCTAATAACAACGCCAGCGTATTAGGCTTGCGTTTTTTATGTGCAGCTCGTGTTACTTAGCGTACGACTTTATTTAGCTCAGCGCTAAACTTATCCGCCGGCATAAACCCAACGACCCGAGGGTCGGGAAGCTCGTTGCCCTGCGCATCAAAGAAAATGATGCCGGGTGGCCCAAATAAGTGAAAACGCTTTAACAGCTCACGGTCCTCTGGGGTGTTTTTGGTCACATCGGCTTGTAACAAAATCATGTTCCCCATTTTTTGAGCAACCTCTGGATCCGTAAAGGTGAACTGCTCCATTTCGATGCACGACACACACCAATCTGCATAAAAATCCAACATAACAGGTCGGTCTGCCGCCGCCAGTGCGGCTTCTAATTCCTGAATAGAAGTCACCGGCTCAAATGGAGGCGCTGCCACACTATTTACCGCTCCTGCACTACTACCCATCCCTAATCCAGCTAAAGGCTGGGTAATGCTTCGGCTCCCTGACGCCACCCCAACGGTAAGTGCTATGGCCCATACCGCCACCAAAATACCAACCCCTTTTAATAGTTGTTGGAATACGCCTGCCTCGGCTTCTAAACGACGGAATGCTCCTAATAGCGTAGCGGACCAAATCGCTAAGACGGCCCAACCCAGCATCAACACCCATGTGGGTAAGACCGAGTTAACCATCCACCACGCCGTGGCGAGCAACAGGATCCCAAAGCCATATTTAATCCCATTCATCCAACCACCAGCTTTAGGTAATAGCGCCCCAGAAGATGCCCCCACTACAAGCAGTAGCGCACCTGAGCCCCAGGCCAGCGCGAATAATGTAGCGCCCCCTAAGACCACATCACCCGTTTGCGAGATAAATAACAACACACCAGCTAACGGTGCGGCCACACATGGCCCCACAATCAATGCTGAAAGCATGCCCATTAAAAACACACCGCCGTATTTACCACCGGGAATTTTA
>NZ_JASLIX010000024.1:0-7073 GCF_030152715.1 Paenalcaligenes sp. | reverse complement strand
GGCCGGTGGCTCTAAAGGCTCTGTATTTGGGGCTGTAGGAACTAAATCCTCGCCGCTTTTACCAATCGCCTCTACTGACACGGCCTCTACAATCAGCGGCTTATCTCGCATTAAAAAGCTATAACGCTGCAAATACGCCTGGTTAAACTGTGTCTGCATAGACTCTAGCGTGTCAAAGTTAACAATCAACGCCGAGTCAGTGCCCTCGTAGCGCACATGAGCACGTGGAATCAATTGGATATGGCTTTCTCGTACCCCTTGGCGTAATACCTCTTCTTTAACCTGTTGTGCCAACGTATCAATACGTTGCGCACAATCCGCCAAAGCGCTCTGCACTAAGGGGACTTCCATGCTGCTTTCACGCATCGCTGTAATATCCGCCAAGCCCATTCCATAGGCCGATAACACCCCCGCAAAGGGATGGATCAATACCCGTGACATACCAAGTGCATCGGCCACCAAACAGGCATGCTGCCCACCAGCCCCCCCAAAAGAAACCAGTGTATATTGGCTTACATCATAACCACGCTCAATGGAGATTTTTTTGACTGCGTTGGCCATATTCGCGACCGCAATTTGGATAAAGCCCTCTGCCACTTGTTCTGGGCTCGAGCGCACCCCCGTTTTCGCATAAATGTCCTCTGCCAGTTCAGCAAATTTTTGCTGCACCATCTCGTTATCCAATGGCTGATCTGCATTGGGGCCAAAAATAGTAGGGAAAAACTGGGGCTGTAGTTTTCCTAGCATGACATTACAGTCAGTCACCGTTAACGGCCCACCATTACGATAGGCCACAGGCCCTGGATAAGCGCCTGCTGAATGTGGTCCGACCCGCATACGCTGTCCATCAAAATGCACAATTGAGCCACCCCCAGCCGCAACGGTATGAATATTCATCATGGGAGCACGCAAACGCACTCCCGCTACCACCGTTTCAAAGAGTCGCTCAAAATGTCCATCGTAGTGAGAAACATCGGTGGATGTTCCCCCCATATCAAACCCAATTAACTTATCTGCACCAATAGCCGCAGCAATATGCGCCATGCCAACAATCCCACCTGCCGGTCCAGATAAGATCGCATCTTTACCTTGGAAATGATTCGCCGCTGTTAGCCCGCCATTCGATTGCATAAACATCAAACGCACATCATCAAGCTCACTCGCCACACGATTAACATAGCGGCGTAACACGGGCGATAAGTAAGCATCCACTACAGTGGTATCGCCTCGGCCCACAATTTTCATCAAAGCACTCACCTGATGGGAGACCGAGATTTGCTCAAAACCCATTTTACGAGCCAGTTCCGCAATACGTAGCTCATGCTCAGCAAACTGGTAAGCATGCATCAGCACAATAGCAATAGAGCGAAATCCTTCATCATAAGCAGCTTGCAATTGCTCAATGGTGCGTGCCTCGTCCAGCGCTTGCTCTACCGTGCCATCGGCAAGCACACGCTCCTTTACCTCTTCTACGCGTTGATATAGCAACTCAGGTTTGACAATATGACGATGAAATAACTGAGGACGCGCTTGGTAACCAATCTGCAAGGCATCTTTAAAACCCTGCGTGATGAACAATACGGTGCGGTCCCCTTTGCGCTCTAATAATGCATTCGTCGCTACTGTCGTGCCCATTTTTACCGCTTCAATACTTTCTGTAGGTATCGGCGCATCTAACGCCACACCTAATAAACGACGAATTCCAGCTAATGCGGCATCTGGGTATTGCTCTGGGTTATCTGATAACAGTTTATGAGTGACCAACTGACCATCTGGCTGCTTAGCCACAATATCCGTAAACGTACCACCTCGATCTACCCAAAACTGCCATTTATTTAGTTTTACTTGTTTGTTGTCGTTCGTGTGCTGCATGAAAAAACCCTAATAAACCATAATTTGTCACTAGTTTGCTAAGATAATTGCGCTAACTCAAGCGATTTATTTTTATGCGTATTGATAAGAAAATGTTATCAATACTAAATAAAGTCTAGGCTTGAGCTAAAGCCGTCTTTTCTACAAGCACGAATGGGGAAAACCCCGATTACCCAACTAAAACTGCAGGTTTTCCACTGGCGATAGCATCCTGGTGTAAAGCTGCATAACTATCCATTGCATGCTGACTTAACTCTATTATCGTAGACAAGATGGCAAAAACTGGCTCGGGCCGCCAACTTGCCACCAACTGCATATCCGGCAGCGGTGGGTAATGCACGGCGTTATACAACTGTTTTTGTTTTATTTGCGTACGGAAAACAGCAGAAGGCATCACTCCTACACAGTCACCCGCTTGTAATAGCTGCAACCCCGCTGCTATAGACGACACAAAATGAATACGTGGCCTTAGCTCAAGCCCTTGCTGCTCGAGTAACTCCAGTAAAAACAAGTGAGGCTGAGAATGACGAGGAAAAGTCACCACAGTCCAGTTTTCTAATAGTTCAGACAAGGTTGCAGGAGCAGGATCCACACCCGCTGCCATCATCCACGCCATCTTAAATTTACCTATAGGAGCATTACGAATCCCCTTTTCAATCACAGGATCGGTTTGTAGCGCTACATCAATTAAGCCTCGCTTTAACAAATCATGTAAGCGTCGACTTGACTCCACTGTTAGCTCAAGCTCGACATTAGGGTGTTCCTTTTGAAGCTGTTGTAAAAACAATGGGAACCACGTATAGATAATGGACTCCATGACACCTAATCGCACACGCCCTCTCAATACAGTTGGCGCGGCTAGCTCAGCTCGTAATTCATGCTCGACGTGTAAAATATGCTCAGCATGATGAAGTAGCCGCTGTCCTGCTGGACTTAACCGTAACAAACGACCGTGGCGTTCAAACAGCACACAGCCTAAATCAGCTTCCAGTGCCGCCATACGCCCCGATACCGCCGCTTGCGTGATATGCAATTTACTCGCGGTAGCTCTAAAACTACCTAAGCGCGCCACCCAAACAAAGGTTTCTAAAAACCGAATATTCACCGCTTTATCCTATGCGTAAAGAGAAGACTATTGTATCCTTCGTGCTACTCTGTACTGCGCTTTTTATTGTTTTTCTATTATGTCGTTATTTCACCCCCGCAATCGTCATCGTGGTCATTATGATTTTAAACGCTTATATACGGTTTGCCCTGAGCTCAAATCCTTTACCCGTCTCAATCCTTCCGGGCGTTACACCATTGACTTTGCAAACCCACGTGCAGTCAAGCTACTTAATCTAGCTATATTGAAAAGTGATTATGGGGTGGTGTACTGGGATATTCCTGAAAACTATCTTTGTCCACCTATCCCCGGCCGCGCAGATTATATTCATGCCTTGGCGGATTTACTCGCGCATTCACATGGCACCATTCCCACCGGTTCAGCTGTGCGTGTTTTAGATATAGGCGTAGGGGCTAACTGTATTTACCCTCTGCTCGGACAGGCCGAATACGGATGGTCTTTTGTGGGTACAGACATTGATAAAAAAGCACTGGCTTGCGCACAAACCATTATTGATCGTAATCAGCTTAGCGCCGATATTACATTGCGACATCAGCCTCATCCTCATGCAATTTTTGAACATGTAGTACAACCAACCGATCAGTTTGCCCTAAGTCTATGTAACCCCCCCTTTTTTCACTCAGCAGAACAAGCACAACAACAAAATCAGCGCAAGTGGAAAGGATTAGGGCAAAAAAATACGCAACGTAATTTTGGTGGTCAAAGTAATGAGTTATGGTGCGATGGCGGCGAAGTCGCCTTTATCTCTCGTATGATAGAACAAAGCCAAGTTTATAAAAAACAAATCACTTGGTTTAGCAGCTTAGTGTCGCGCGAGTCGATACTACCTGCGCTACGCAAGCAATTACAACGCGTCTGCGCCCAACACGTCCAGGTCATTGAGATGGCGCAAGGTCAGAAAAAAAGTCGCTTAATTGCGTGGCAGTTTTAAGAAAATGCTCAAGGCTGCACGAAATACGCCACCACTCGTGCCGCTGAGCGCAGTACAGGAAAATACTGTTGCCCTAACCAATATAACCACCCGGCACGCTCCCAGCCCTCAAAGCTCATGACATCACAACTACCCTGATAGCGCAACGCCGTATGCCATTTTTCGATGGCGCGATCATCATCAATACCAAACTGAAATTGCGCCGGTGTGAGCCGTACAGCATCGTGCCAGTTAGATCCTGTACTTAACCAGCGACTAATCACATCAAAATGCAGTTCGGCTCCAGCAAACCGTTGCGCTAAATGGGCAAATAGCTGTTGATTTTGCTCTGGTGAAAAATACATCAGCACCCCTTCCATAACAAAGGCAAACGTCGCCCGTGGATGCTTTTTGTGTAGTTTCTCCATCCATGTCGTTTCAAACATGCATGAGGCTATATAAGTCTCATTAGCTAAAGGAGCTAATAACTGCTTTCTAAATGTTATTACCTCGGGCACATCAATCTGATAAAAAGGTGTATCTGCTACCTCAGCCCCTAGACGCTGACAACGTGTATCTAAGCCATAACCTAAATGCACCACCACAGCATTCGTGTGATTTTTTACAAACTGACGCACAATCGCATCAAAATAAGCGGCTCGCAAAACCACCCCTGTCATACTGGCTGGCGCCTGTTCAAACTTGGCAAAATCATAATCAATTTTTTGTACTAGTTCCTGTGCGAGTGGGTCTTTTAGTAATGTCGGAACCTGATGCTGCTCTCGCGCTCGCGCATACAATGGAATAAATAGTGTTTCACATACAGCGGAAAATGAGTGAGCAGAAGTACGCATCCCGTAGCTCTCCTTTGGATTAAGATTTTTATCTATTTTTAATTATTAATTAATTATGACACCTTATCAAAAATCTTTCCTTAACTAAATGCAAAACAAGATTTTTTTCACATTAAATAATTTAAAATGGCCCTTTAAATATAAAAAAAGCTCCTATAAAAATAAAAGAAAACCCAAGAGCATGGTTTAAAGTAAAACTTTCTTTTAAGTATAAAATAGAGAAAAAAACAAACACCACTAGAGTGATGACTTCTTGGATGGTTTTAAGCTCTGCTGCGCTATACACCTGATGGCCAATACGATTCGCCGGCACAGCCAAACAATACTCAAATAAAGCAATAAGCCAGCTAATTATAATTACTTTAGATAATGTACTATGCGGGTATTTCAAATGCCCATACCAAGCCAGCGTCATAAAAACATTAGAACAAATTAATAAAAGTATAGGTACAACTTTAGGTAACAGCATAGTCTAAACCCTCTTTTTTTTCTGCCGTATCAGCGCCCTTTTTCTCCTACTATAACCTCAGCATTCGGACGCTTACATGCTAAGATTAACGTTTGTTTGCCCTAAGCTATCACATATTATGCGTTCTCTGTTTGCTTTATCTACGTTTCGTCACCACATACAAAATAACGCCTATCTTTGGGTCTGTTTTGCCATGATAGTTGGGGTCATGGGTACGGCATTAGCCAGTCCGCTATACCCAATTTATCAGACAGCTTGGCAGCTTACTGCAGGTGATATTACGATCCTGTATGTTATCTATATGGCATCTGCACTCAGTAGCCTTTTATTTCTTGGTCGGCTTAGTGATCAAAAAGGCTTCGTTTTTGTGCTCAGAGTCGGACTCATTCTTATTACTACTGGTATTTTTCTATCAGCTATTGCCTGGAGCTATACTTCGTTTTTAATAAGCCGGATTTTTATTGGCTTGGCCTCTAGCTTAATTGTGACCTCAGCCTCTATTGGTCTCACCAAACTAAGCCGCTCTCGAGACTTACAACGAGCGGCCGCCACTACAAGCCTATTGATCGCATTTGGCTTTGGGGTGGGCCCTGTTATGGGTGGCCTAATCGCCCAATGGGCTCATTACCCACTACGCTCTAGCTACTTTCCCTCAATGATAATGGGGCTTATTGCAATTTATGCCATGTTTTTATTGCCTGCGGCCCCACATCAACCCCAAAACCCACCCAAAAAAGCCAGTTGGTGGCGTCCATCTTTGCATATCCCTAGCGCTCAAGCACGCACTCCTTTTTTCGTTGGTGCCTGTGCTGCCTTTGCTGCGTTTTCTATGTTTAGCTTGTTTGCTTCACTCGCACCAAGTTTTATGGATAGTATGGTGCCGTGGCATGGGCCTGCCGTCAGCGGTCTTTCTATTGGCATTATTCTTTTTATGTCCTCGGGTTTTCAGCTTTGGGTACGCCAATGGCCGCTAAAACGTAGTCTACTTATTGGTCTTTTTGCTTTTAGCACCAGCAATCTCCTACTGATCGCCAATCTGCAACACGCTTCCGTGCTCCTTTTTGCTAGTAGTTTAGTCCTCACAGCTATGGGCCATGGCTTATGTTTGATTTCAGGCATGGGTATCGTAAATCGCATTGCGCTTCCTGAGCATCGTGCTGCCACCACTTCTAGCTATCTAATCATCGCTTATCTAGGCGCCATCGTGCCTATTCTTGCACTGGGCTTTTTAGCAGACCTTTTTTCAATGCCTGTGGCCTTAGTCTGTTTTTGCTTAGGTTTATTTATTTTTAGTTCTACTCTAGGGGTTTTGGCCTTCAAAAAACTGCGCCTGCCCGCACTCACATGACAAAAGTGTTAATTACTATACAATGAACCTCGAGTGCGTGAATGATGCGGTTTTGCGCCACATACTCACATCTTATCAACAGGGTTATCCACAGGTTTTGGGGATAACTTTAAAAGTCGATTTACACTCAAACTCCACACCAGCCCCCTCGTACACGCAGGAATATAGCACGATAAAAAATCAACATACCTCTTTCTCCCACAGAAAGAAAATCAATATTTATCGATTAAAAACAAGCACTTAAAAGAAAAAGCTAATTTATAAAATGAAAAAACAAGCGTAAGTAAAGCGTCAGAGCCTTCTTGACTCTGACGCTTTTTTATGCGTGTCGATTTGTAACCATCCAAAAAAACGGCCCTTGACAAAAAAGATATCCACTATTTATTGCTTCTCGTTCATCTCTCTGTCATATGAAGAGAATTTAGCGACAAACTCGATTGATTAAAGTGGGCTGCGCTATAAATGGGTTCACATTACCTTGGATAGCAGCAATA
>NZ_JASLIX010000011.1:0-16502 GCF_030152715.1 Paenalcaligenes sp. | reverse complement strand
CAACCCAAGGATTGAGCTACACTTTGCCACTGCTTTACGCGCTATCTTACGCCAAGACCCAGACGTCATCATGATTGGAGAGATTCGCGATTTAGAAACAGCACAAATTGCAGTCCAAGCCTCCTTAACGGGGCATTTAGTTTTAGCTACCCTTCATACCAACGACGCCGTCTCTGCCGCCACGCGGCTGATCGAAATGGGCGTAGAACCCTTTTTACTTGCTTCAACACTACAAGGCGTTTTAGCTCAGCGTTTATTACGTAAGCTTTGTGACCACTGCAAAATCCCTGCTCCGGATCAGCCCAAGCGTTGGCTCAGCCAAGGCTGCGAGCAGTGCGCCCATACCGGCTATAAGCAACGCACTGGTATCCATGAGCTTTTTATTCTGGATCAGGAGCTACGCCGACTCATCAGCACAGGAGCAGACGAAACCCAGTTGCGCCAATATGCACAGCAACAGGGTATGCAAAACCTGTATCAAGATGGCTTACGCTGGGTGGAACAAGGCGTCAGCTCGCTCGAAGAGTTAAAGCGCGTAACGCGTATGGATGAAGACTAAGATGAAACAACGCTTTTCTTATCAAGCTCTTGATGCCCAAGGCAAAAAGCAAAAAGGAGATATCGAAGCGGACTCTCTTGACAAAGCCCATCAGCTCTTACAGCAACAGGGTCTTCTACCTTTACGTTTACAGCCTCGACGACTGACTTTTTTTTCTTCACGTAAAAAAATCAGTGATAAAGAGCTAGGCTGGCTCACTCGACAATTGGCTAGCTTACTTAGTGCTCAGCTTCCTTTAGAAGCAGCGTTAACAGCTATTATCGATCAAGGTGAGCAAAAGTCCGTGCGCGATATTTTGACCCATATACGCGCTGAGGTCAGAGCTGGCCATCGCTTAGGTGAGGCCCTGGCAAAGTTCCCACAGGTTTTTCCTGTTATTTACTGCGCACTTGTCGACGCTGGAGAGCAATCAGGCGAGCTCGATCAAATTTTAACGCGCTTAGCGGATTACATTGAGCAGCGTAACGCTCTGCGCAATAAACTTCTTTCAGCTTTCATTTACCCCATTATTGTAAGCGTGGTCTCAGTCGCCATCATTATCTTTCTCTTAAGCTATGTGGTGCCCCAAGTTGTAGGGGCGTTTACGCAAACTAAACAAAGTTTACCGCCCTTAACCCTTGTCATGCTTTGGACGAGTGACCTAATCCAACAATGGGGTTGGCTTATTGCACTCATCAGCGCTAGCACCATCATTATCTGGCGTATCGCATTACGACAACCCGCCTCCCGCTTAGCCTGGGACAAAAAATGCCTGCATGCTCCTCTTATTGGCCAATACATTCAAGGCTTAGATGTTGCTCGTTTTGCTTCTACCTTAGCCATCCTGACAAACAGTAGTGTGCCTTTACTACAGGCTTTAGAGGCCGCCAACAAAACCATCCAAAACACTTATTTACGTCAAGCTATTACTGAAGCAAGTTTACAAGTGCGCGAAGGCAGCTCTCTAGGACTTGCCCTGCAGCAGCAACACTGTTTTCCCCCCTTGCTAGTGCATTTAATCCAAAGTGGTGAACGTACGGGACAGCTTCCCAAAATGCTTGATCATGCCGCGCATTCCTTTTCCTCTGAGCTAGAACAACGAGCGATTACTACAACTGCCCTGCTGGAACCTTTAATGATTTTAGGAATGGGTGGCATGGTGCTATTGATAGTCTTAGCTGTGATGCTGCCTATTATTCAACTCAACCAGCTGATCCAATAAAAAAGGGCTGAAATATCAGCCCTTTTTTACCTATATATTACCTAACTAAAAATCCACTAAACCTAAGGCCGGATCACTCACACCATGCTCACCCGTTTCTACTCGTCCGGCAAAACGGCGGTAAAAACTAGGGTCACTATCGCAGCGTAAGGAGAAGTCATACCAACGCCCACTTTGGCGCAAATCCCAAGAAAGTGACTCTTTACGCGCTGGCTCCACTGTTACTGTCCAAGGACCATCCTCACGGTAATAATCTGCCTGAACAGTAAACGTACACGTCGCTTTACCGCCATTTAGCAGCTCCACATACACATCGCCATTGGCGACGTCATAACATACACGGATCTCTGGTAGGGCTGCCGTCGCCTCAAGACGCGTTACATCCCCTTTAAAATGACGGTGGAAACCATTAGGACCTAAGACCCATAGATCATAACGCCCTACATTATCTTTGATCACATCCCACGTGTCTTCCAAACTTTTGCCTGCCTCCACCATGTAGCGACGTGGAATACGGTCTAAATTTAACTTATCATAAACATGAAACACTGCTGCATTTTTACCTGTATTAGAAAAAATTAACTGTACTCCATCTTTATGATCACAACGTGCACTCACATGTAGCTCATAATCTAAAGCTCGTGAAGGACGTACGCCGGTATGCTGTACGGGTAACTGTGGATCTAAAGGACGTGGTACTTGAGCTAAACGCTCCTGCTCCTTACGAATAGTATCAGCCTCTTCTTTAGTTCGTGTCCCTTCTAAATAAGGTATAGGCTCATTATTAGGCGATGTAAAGTTAAAAGCGGAAGTTAAATCTCCACAGACTGCGCGTCGAAACGGACTGATGTTAGGCTCTTTAACACCAAAACGCTCCTCAATAAAACGAATAACAGAAGTGTGATCAAAGGTTTCAGAGTTAACCCAGCCGCCACGACTCCAAGGGGAAATCACATACATAGGCACACGAATCCCTGGACCATACACTTTTTTATCTGGTTTAGGCTGCCCCACTATACCTTTAGGATTGGGATGAGTGTAGTACTCGTAACTTAAGGCTTCTTCTGAAAGCGTGGTTTTACCCGCTTTACTTCCATCAGGCAAATAAGAGGGTGCTGACGGTGATGGGCAGTGGTCAAAGTAACCATCGTTTTCATCAAAGTTTACGATAAAAACCGTTTTACTCCATACTTCAGGGTTAGCGGTTAATGCATTAAGCAACTCTTGGGTATACCAGGCCCCTTGAACTGGACTGGAAGGACCAGGATGTTCAGAGTAAGTCGCAGGTGCTACCACCCAAGAAACTTGTGGTAATTCATTATTTAAAACATCTTGGCGTAACTGCTCTAAAAAGCCACCATCTGGCATGGTATTTGCAATCCCCTTATAAAGAGGGGTATTGATATCATCCTCTGGTGCATAAGCAGGTGAAGAGCCACTTGATTTTACGGGCTTACCTGAATCTTCATTTGCCTTACGGTACTGTTTAAAGCCAGATAAGGGGTTATCTGTAAAATTATCTGGCATATTTTGATAAACTTTCCAGCTAACCCCAGCTTTCTCCAAGCGCTCTGGGTAAGTGGTCCACTCAAACCCTAATTTAGATGAACCAATACTGTCCCAAACATTATTAACTACGGCCTCACCACCTGCACTTGGGCCATTAGTCCCCGTCCATAAAAATAAACGATTTGAGTTTGTACCCGTATGCATAGAGCAATGGTAGGCATCACAAATTGTAAATGCGTTTGCTAACGCAAACTGAAAAGGAATTTCCGTTTCGCGATAGTACCCCATAGAATGAGCATTTTTATAACGAGGCCACTCGCTCATACGTCCATGATCCCACGCCGCCTGTCCGTCTACCCAGGTATGCGGTGTCCCATTAACACGCTGTGCATTACCTTTAGAGCCATCTAAATGATAGGGCAAAATAACATTACCTTTATCATCTTTCTGCTCCCAAACCTGACGCCCTCCTGGCAAGGGTATGGTAAATCGATCACCAAAACCTCTTACCCCTTTCAATGTGCCAAAATAATGATTAAAGGATCGGTTTTCCTGCATCAAAATGACAATATGCTCTACATCTTTAATCGTACCAGTACGATTATTGGCAGGAATAGCTAAGGCTTTACGAATACTAGGAGGGAAAGTCGCCAATGAAGCAGCGGCAACCCCAGAGGAAGTCATACTACGAATAAAATTACGTCTAGATAAACTCATTTCTCTTCTCTACTTTTAAGGTGCACAGTGCAATTGAACAGGTTTTTTGTCAGAGGGCTGCTCCGGCGTTTCCGTCCCGCCTCCGCCAGTATTCAAGCCCGTATCTGATCCCCCACTACCACATGCGCTTAAAAGCACAGTCAGCAAAAAGGCTGTGGTTATTCCTGCAGCACGCACAGCATGACCTGCCCCATTGAGCATTCTGCTTATTTTCAACATATAAAACCCCTTAATTAAGGAAGTAAAGTGGATAGAGGTTGACGAGATAAGTAAATCGCCAGCACCTCATCTAAGTTCAACGCCCGCTCCCATATTGCCAAATCAGCATAGGCACTTTGAGTCACGGTGCTATTGCGGTGGGTATACTGCCCAGTAATGTCCTCTGCAAAACTCAGCATGCTTTGTTTTGCTCCCCCTAGGGCATTGAGCTTGGATGGATCAAGAGTAATCACCCCATTTTGCTGTCCCAAGACAGGGTCAATAACATAAGCAAATAGTTGTCGCTTATCTTTATCAATAGCTAGCGCCACATAAGCCCACTCATTTCGGGTGACGTTATACCCCTGAGCTTCGTTACGGCTACTACCATCTCCTGTATTAAATCGGATATCACAACCGTTTCGGTTAAACAGCCCTAAAGCTAACCCAGCGGTATTACCTGATTCATAGTTTTTATTAGCCAAAATACTCGTGCCATACCCATGACAGGTTCCACTGACCTTAAACCAAAAACCAATGGTAAAAGCGCGCACTGAGTCATCCGTTGTTACGTCTTTGTTTAGGTGTAATTTAAAACCAGCGACTTTCCCCTGTGTATGCACAGCGGTGTCAACAGCTAAACCAAAAGTCGGTGCATTTCCCTCCAAGGCGATAGGCGTTAAACTCAATCCAGATTGCTGGTTATTCCAGGGCGACAACGTCGATCCCTGCATTGCATCCACAGCAGGCTGAGTCGCAAAAGGGTAATACACAACTAGTTTCTCTTTAAAAGAGGCATCTAAAGTGACCGGAGGAATATTTAAATACTCTGCGTTTACTGTTGCTAGCGCCGCCCCTTTTTTCAAAAGATAACGGTAGCTCAGTATTTGCTCTTCTTTTTCCCCACCCACTGACTTATCAACATAAGTTTGCGCATCGGCTGCCAAAGTAGCTACCAATATCCCATCTCTATATAGCTCAATGGGCTCTGCATTAGCTGTGCTTTGTAACAGCTGCCAATGCAAACTGAGCGTATTATTTTGTGGGTTAGACTCATAACCCAAGGCCGTAATCTTACTATCGACGGTTAAAGAATTGCCTGCTAAAGAATACGTTTCCACATCAACCGGTACATCAAAATATTCCAATACCGTAGGCACAATATCCACAATAGCGGCCGCATCTAAGTCAGAAACAGGCTTACCAGACAACGCAGTAAGCCCCAGCACCCCTACCGACAAGTCGGTCGCTAGCCAACCTGTTTTATTGCCAATGAATTGTGAGCCTGTCGCCACTCCATACGCATCTAAGCCATAGCTATTGAGCAGTAATACTTGCCATGATTCACTCTCATCAGCCTGCTCTCGCTCAGCAATACGTTGAAGTAAACGGCTGATGTCTTGCAAAGTATGGCGTACTGCTTCTTGATACGCTTTAGTTCCTAACCCTTCCGTCGCTTTTAGCAATGGCTCCTGATATTGCGCCATAATGACCGTAGTCCCTGCTTCAATGTGTGCTTGCGTCTGCTCAGTCACACATTGCTCATCACTATCGCAGTTCACTAGCGTCAATACCCCTCTCTCACTCTCTTGCTGTAAAAGCTCAGCATACGCCGGCTCACTTACCACCAAAGCACGAGACAGTTTCTCCTGCTCTTTCTGCTCTAAATGACTAAATAAACTATCAACTTTAAACTCAAGCGTTTTGGGGTGTACTTGAGAAATGCCATGTTCATTAGCCCATACACCGGTTAATAACGATGCCCAACTAGGTAAAGCTGTGGTTGGCTGCTCAGTAGGCGTACCCTCATAACCTCCTGAGCGCAAGGGTAACCTCGTATTTAAACGAGCTAACTCTGGTAATTGTTTTAGCTCCTCTTGCAAATACTCATAGCCCAATCCGTCTACTTGCACCACTAACAGCTTTTTTCCACCTTGAGCTAAAAAATCCAAGCTAGAAGAAGGCTCATCTTCTGTCACAAGCTCTGTGCCACCCCCTGAGCCACCACAAGCTGCTAATGTTAACGTTAAGGCGAGGCCACCTGCTTTCACCATAACTTTCAACCATCGCCTCATTTGTATTACTCTCATCATTGCTGCCTTCACTTAAAATAAAACTCTAGACCACACGCCGTGGCACTACTGCAAGTATCGGAGCTAGGTATTGTGTAGTGATGACAAATGACACAAATTTTCATATACCGTTATTATTTTTTTTAAATCTAAAGACAAGACAAAAAACCCCGCTACTAGAGCGGGGCTTCTTTTACTTCTCAGTTAAAACTTTGATTATTTAGCTTCTGTTTTGCCATCGTAGCGTTTTGTCCATTCTTTAATAATGCGCTCACGATTCGTTGCAGACCAAGCAAAGTCATTATCAATCAAACGCTGGTTCAAATCAGAAGGGAGCTCTGGATTTCCACCCGCTGCCACAGGCCGAGCTAATACAGCAAATTGCTCTTTATACATCTGCGCTGCTGCTTCACTCGCTGAAAAATCTGCTAATTTTTGGGCAGCATCCATATTTTTACTGCCTTTAATAATCGCTGCAGCCTCGATTTCCCAACCTAAACCCTCACTAGGGAATACCAGGGCTAAAGGAGCGCCTTGCTCTTTCAAGCGCACACCTCGGTAATCAAAAGATATACCTATTGGATACTCACCCGCAGCTGCCAAGTTACACGGCTTAGACCCAGAGTGCGTATAAGAGCCAATGTTTTTATGCAAACCATCCATATAGGTCCAGCCTTTTTCTTCCCCAAACAACTGTAACCAAGCGCTGACATCTAAAAAGCCTGTACCAGAAGAAGCGGGATTTGGCATGACAATTTTCCCAGCGTAGTCAGGCTTTAATAAATCTTCCCAAGAACTAGGCATAGGCAGTTTTTGCTTTTCCAACTCTACCGTATTCACACATAGCACTGAAGCATAGCCACTCATTCCTACCCAAGCCGGGGGATTTTCAGCATCGCGCATTTTGCTGTTAATCGAATCCAACCCCTGTGGAGCATAAGGTTGCAACATATCCTGGCTTGCCAGTAACCCCAGCGCAGAACCAGCCAGCCCCCATACCGCATCAGCCTTAGGATTGTTTTTCTCAGCGAGTAACTTAGCTGTCACAATCCCTGTCGAATCCCGTACCCACTGTAATTTAATATCGGGATAAACCGCGTTAAACGCTTTTTCATAGACCTGCAGCTGATCTGCTTCTAAAGCCGAGTACACCGTTAATGTAGTCGTCGCTGCAAATGCTTGCCCTACTAAAGTGGCACCTAATAAAGAGGAGAATAAAACTCGTTTCATGAAAAATCCTAATTCTATTTAGATCAATAGGTATCAGGCAAAGCCTGCCACGCCTGACTTCGTTTACGTACTGTGCGTGTTGCCAGATGTAAAAGCACTGACACCATCGCCGAACTACTCATAATCAACACACTCATTGCTGCTGCCGCACCAATATGACCGGCATCATCCATATTCAGTACAGCTACGGCCGCCAATACGGTTTGCGGACTATATAAAAACACCACCGCCGAGACGGTAGTCATTGCCGATACAAATAAATAACGAATAATTTGCAAAATAGTAGGAAAGCTCAATGGCAAGGTGACTCGCCACAGAGTCTGCCAAGCTGACGCTTTAAGCGATGCAGCCGCTGCTTCAATTTCTGGGGCTAAACGATCCAATGTAGATTGCATTGTTAAATACGCACTCGTATAAAAATGCACGACGGTACAAATGACGAGTAAGGTCATCCCCCCATATAAATGCCGCAAAGGATTCGCTGGATGATTAAAAAACAAAATATAACCAAGCCCTAGTACTAACCCTGGTACTGCCATTGGCATAAGTACACAAAACCGAATACATTGATTCACCCATAAACCAAATGATCTCGTGACTAGTACTTTATTAATGAGCCACGCATTTAAAAACACCAGCACTGCCCCAAATACCGCCGTTAACAACGCGAGTTTTAAGCTATTTATCCACGCTAGCCATCCACCACCTGCCATATTGTCAAAATCATAAGACCGTAAGCTAAAGCTTAGGTTATATGGCCAAAACTGAATAAATGATGCCCAAACGGCCACACCAATAACAAGCAATAACCACAAGCAAACCAGCAAAGTAATTAGCAAAAAACTCCTATCTCGCCAACGATGGCGCTCTACAAAAAAACCTTGCGCAGTCTGCCTTGTTTTACTTTGCTTTTTTCTTAAAAAGTAATCTACGAAAAATGTAAGTAAAGCAGGTACCAATAACAGCAAACCGATTGCTGCCCCCTTACCAAACTGTAATTGACCTACTACCGCCTTATAAGCTTCTAGAGCCACCACGTTATAGTGCCCCCCTATCACTTTAGGCACTCCAAAATCCGTGACACTCAGAGTAAAAACTAAACACCCAGCGGAAAAAACAGCATAATGACTCGATGGAAAAGTAATGGTGCTAAAGCGACGCCACGCCCCAGCTCCCATTGACTTTGCGGCTTCATAAAGACGTACATCCCCCATGGCTAATCCGGTACGTAACACCATCAATGCATGAGGAAAGGTGTAAAACGCCTCGCCTAATACAATGCCTTTAAAGCCATAAATACTGCTCGCCCCCAATAACTCTTTAAATAAACCCTGATTGCCAAACAAATACACCAAGGAAATACCTGGTAATAAAGAGGGAGCAAGTAAAGGAAGTAGTGCGATCATTTCCCAAAAAGGCTTATATGGCACTTGTGTTCTATGCAACATAAAAGCAAAGGCATAGGCCAAAGGAATCACGATCACCACCGTCGCCAGTCCCACATACACACTTTGCTGAACAGCTTGAAAAAACCCGGGCGCCTGTACAATATCCAGAAATAGGCTTACCCCTACCCATTGCATGGCCTCATTCTGAAAGGCTCGAATAAAAATAAAGAGAAGAGGCACCGCTAAAAACATCAGAAAAATGCCCAAAATGACCCAACGTAATCCCTGGATCACCAACTCTTGTAAAGTAAAAAACCAGCTGGGGTAAGCTAAGCGAGGTACAGTAACTGGCATTAGGCAACTTCCTTATAAACAGCCAGTGCTTCACTAGGCAAATGTAACCAGTACTTTTTCCCTAACCCCTGCATATAAGGCTCAGCTTGTGCAGCTGGAAGCAAAACTTCTATCTGCGTTTGATCCGCACGCTCTAGCTGAAAAAACAGCTTGTAATAACGACCCAAAAAAACCGCGTCTATAAAATGAGCAATAAACCAGTTTTTTTGCAGTGCTGGCCTACGACTCTCTCCTACTGGGGCAAGTTGTATTTGTTCTGGCCGCACATAGAGTCGACCATTCGGCTGCAACAAGGGCATAGCGGTATGTACTTGCAGCTCTCCGACTTGGGCCACATAAGTATCAAGACGTTCATAAAAGAGACAGTTACTATCACCGATAAAATCAGCCACAAACGTATTTGCAGGCTGCCGGTATAAATCCTGAGGTCTAGCAAACTGCTGGATTTTGCCTTGATCCATCACCGCAATCCTATCCGCCATCATCATGGCCTCTTCTTGATCATGCGTAACCATTAGCGTCGTAATACCTAGCTTGCGCTGTAAGTTTCGCAAATCAATACGAAGCTGCTCCCGAATACGAGCATCTAAAGCAGACATAGGCTCATCTAATAAAAGCAAGGATGGCGAAGGTGCCAAAGCACGCGCCAAGGCCACGCGCTGCTGCTGCCCTCCTGATAACTGACTCGGATATCGTTGCGCTAAATGCCCTAACCCTACCAAGTCCAGCATTTCTCGTACCCGCTTGTGCACCACAGGTGCTAAGCGACGACGTTGACTTAATCCATAAGCTACATTTTGCTCCACCGTTAAATTCGGAAATAAAGCATAAGATTGAAACAACATGCCATAGTCTCTTTGCTGCGCAGGCAATTGACCTATCTCACGATTTGCTAGAAAAATACGTCCATCATCCTGACGGTGTAATCCAGCAATACAGCGTAGCAATGTACTTTTTCCACAGCCTGAAGGCCCCAGTAAGCAAACCAGCTCCCCTGCTCTTAATTCAAGAGAAACCGCATCTAAAGCCGTAAAAGCACCAAATTTTTTTGTTACATGCTCTATGGATAAAAAAGCCTCTTCGTCATCCATCATTGACTCCATCATCTTTTAACAGCCCTTAGTATGCGTGCCGAATATTGTTCTTCAATGACAGGTCACTAAATTTTAGTAATAGTGGTATTTAATTATTTATTTACTCAACCTTCATGTACTTATGTTATCGCTACCTATTCAAGCGCTTGCCCTCGTTGCTCAAACAGGGAGCATCACCCAAGCAGCTCAACGACTCGGCCTGAGTCAACCCTCCGTGACCAACTACATCCGTCAAATGGAGGATAAATATGGTGTAGAGTTGTTTTACCGCCAAGGTAAAGCCCTTGTCCCGAGTGAAGAGGCACGACAGCTATTACCAAAAATTCATGACTTACAACGCCAAGCGAGCCATATTGAATTTATGCTACGCGATTTTAGGTCTCTACAACGTGGCACACTACGTATCAGTGCCACAGGTCCTTATTATTTATTACCTAGCCTGCGCGCCTTTAATCAACACCATCCCCATATTTCACTCGCTTTTTCCCAACAAAATTCTGAAAAAGTGCTAGAAGCTGTACTCAACTATGAGGTGGAAATTGGCTCCTCCTCTTTACTTATTGAAAACAAACGCTTATATAGACGTCTACTTGCTGTGGACACGCTCCAGCTAGTGGCCCATCGATCCCACCCTCTTGCTTCACAACCTCATATCCGTCTCAGTGACTTAAAACGTCACACCTTACTTTTACGCGAACCAGGCTCCATGACTCGAAAAGCAATACTAGATACCTGTAAAGCACTCGGTGTAGAGTTACGACACAGTATGGAGTTTGGTAGTCGAGAAGCCATCCATTGGGGATTATTAAAAAATATAGGATGTAGCCTTCTTCCCTCTAAAGAAACCCCCGACCACCCCTCTTTAGTCATCATCCCCATCAGCGACTTATCTCTACATTTAAATGAATATGTTTATATTCTCCAAGAGCGTCGTAACGCCCCGCTAATTCAAGCCTTTTTACAGCATTTACCTGCTGCCTAACAAAAAAAGCCAACTGAGTATTCAGTTGGCTTTTACTTTACTTCGATGTATTAAGCGGGGAAAGTACCTACTACTCCGCCATCCTCACGCCAAATAACAACTGTTGCTGGACGAGGACGTTGAGCTGCAGGACCTTCTGGCCACGTCGATACCGCCGTCGGATTCGCTTGCGCCTCTGATACGCTCTGTCCTTCACCGGGGTGTTGAATATTAATAAAAATATATTTCATATCTGGTGTCCAAGTAATCCCGGTTACTTCACAGCCTTTAGGCCCTACCATAAAGCGACGAATAACTTTACTTTCTGGGTCTGCCACCAGCATGCTGTTATTACCTTGTCCTTCGTAAGCACCACTATTTGAATAGCTGCCGTCGGTTTGAATCCACAACAATCCACGCGGATCCACAGCTAAACCATCTGGGCTATTAAATGTATTACGCTTATCGATATTGTCTGTACCCGCATAAATATCATCATGCACATTGGGGTTACCCGCTAGCACAAACACATCCCACTCAAAGGTTTCGGCAGCAGCATCACTTCCGGCCTCACGCCAGCGTACAATTTGACCGTACGCATTTTTATTACGCGGATTGGGACCATAAGCGTCCGGATGTTTAGGACCATCTGGGTAACGCTCTTTACCACCGCCTCGCTCTGAGTTATTCGTCAAGGTGACAAAAACTTCTTTAGTATGAGGATGTACAGCAACCCACTCTGGGCGATCCATAGGTGTCGCACCTACCGCATCAGCCGCTTGACGTGTATGGACTAATAACTCTCCCATATCACTAAATAAATCACTTAAACGACCGCCATCTACCGTTGGTGTACTTAGTACTAATGGTACCCACTTACCGGATCCCATAAAGCTGCCATCTGTTGCCTCATTGTCGCTAAATACCGCTACATATAGAGTTCCTTCGTGCAGTAAAGAGCGATTGGCTGCATCATTATTTGGCTGATATTTACCTGAGGAGACAAACTTATAAATATATTCACTACGCTGGTCATCTCCCATATACACCACCACACGATTATCGGGTGCTAAAGTAATGGCAGCGTTTTCATGCTTAAAACGTCCTAAAGCAGTCAGTTTTTTCGGCTTAGAGGTCGGATCAAAAGGATCTATTTCCACCACCCAACCAAATCGATTTACTTCATTTGGCTCTATTGTCCAATCAAAACGCTCATCATGGGTATCCCAGCGATAAGAACTACTGGAAGTTTTACTTAATCCTTTATAACGCTTAAAGGCTTCTATCTGCTTATCTGTCAAATAAGGCTTGTAATCCACATCATCGGATTTTTTTGTGCCAATCCCAAAATAATCCGTAAAGTTTTCCTCACAAGTCAGATAGGTATTCCAATACGTATATCCATTACCGCAGTTACCAAAAGTACCATACACATAACGCCCTTCTGGATCTTCATTGGTACGCACGGAAGCATTTCCTGCTGCGGGGCCTACTAATTCCATTAAGGTATTACCATTTACACTACGGTTATACTTAGAATCTAAAACAGGCTCCCAAAGCCCTTGATCATTAAGACGCACATGAACCACAGAGGCTCCTTGAGCGTGTTGCGATTTACGTACCCAATCTGCATTCCAGCCCTCTCCGCCCGGTACGATACCTTTGGGGAAAAAGAAATGCGGGGTAATATATTCATGGTTAGTAACTAATAGTCCTTCTGTGCTACTGCCACTAATACTGTCTTTGCCATCGATGGGGAAAAAGTGCAAACCATCGTGGTTATAACCAATTTGCTGCAACTGTGCTCGCGCGCCTTCACTCGCATCACCACGAAACTCTGGGGAGCTTACATGTAGCTTATCCCCCCAGCGGTTAATCACGGCATGACGGTAGCCATCTGGCACAGTCACTGTGTCTAACGTATTTGCCTCTAACCCAGCAAACGCTTTAATTTCCTCTGGATTAAACTCAGGCAAGCCGGATTGATCAGCAACCCAATCATCGGAGCCGCTACTACCACCACAGGCAGCTAAGCCAAGACCAAAAAAACCAATGGCGCTAAGCCCCAATCCTGTTTTTAAAAAGCCACGACGCGATTGCGCGGCCTCAACAAGCTCATGAAAAGGGGTGGTTTTTGTTCGGTTCGCTGGGATATTATCCCAATCAAAATCACTCATCACTGACTCTTTAAAGTAGTTGATCGGAAAAGGAAAACAGTGAAATTGTGACAAAACAATATGAAAACCTCGTGACGTTTCATAAACACTACGCCACATACGGCTAAATTTCGCTAGAATAAAGCAAGTAAAATGAAACGAACTAAACGACTATGACATTATCAATACGCCTAGGCGCTGAAATTCATATCACTAACCCAGCGCACTCCATGTACCAACAAGCTGGCCGTTATATGGGCCCAGCAGAACTACCCGGCATGGAACACCACCACCGCATTTGCTTTGATGGCAAGGTCCATCTTGTACAACGTGCAGATTTTGAGCTGCTTTATCCTGACCGAGACTTACGGCAAGACTAGTTCCTCTTTTATTCCATTACGGATCGGGAGCATTATTTTGCTTGACGACAGTAAGCAGGTCTGTGATACTGGTTTATTATCTAGGGGTTTTATCGTATTTTCTAAAAACCCTATACACGCTACTATCCCTCTATATATCTGAATGATTGTCATCATTCATTCATAACACGTCCCTATAATTACTCTATATTTAAATTGACGTGCTTATCTTTATTAAAAAAATAGCTATAACAACAATTAAGGAGCTTTATAATGAAAACCATTTATCCTACTGATTTGGTCGCACGACCCGAACACGCCGCACTCAACAAAACTGATATTCGTCTCGGTGATATTGTTTATTTACAGCCTAAAAACGGGCCTAAAATTGCTAGTACCGTCATTTACAGCGGTCCGTTATTTGGCTGCACCACCTATACCGCAGACGGTGCATGTCAAAAAGGTCAGCCTGTGCGCTTTCGCTTCCGTCTTAAAGACGTGCATCATGTGGCTTCACGAAACGAGCCCATGCACTAATCCAAAGCCTGCCTAGCAGGCTTTTTTAATATCTGCTACTCTCCCTACACCCCATCAAACTGGAGAGATGCTATGAAAAAAGTCTATTTAGCCGGACCGGATGTCTTCGCTCCCGATGCCCAAACCCGCGCCGAGCAACACAAACAATGGTGTATCGCTCATGGCTTTGAACCTCTACACCCTGCCGATGGCGTCGCCAATACCGCACGGGGTATTTATGATGCTAACATTCAACTGATCCAAAAGGCTGATGCGGTTCTTGCCAACCTTAATCCTTTTCGTGGCGCCGAGCCCGACTCTGGTACAGCCTTTGAGGTAGGCTACGCCACAGCACTTGGAAAACCTGTCATTGGCTATTTAGCAGGACCCACCACCCTAAAAGATCAAGTAAAAACATTTTATGGACCTATTTATTTTGATGAATCTCGCCAGCAATGGTTAGATCAAAATGAATGTTTAGTTGAAGACTTCAACCTGCCTTTAAACCTCATGCTGGGCATTTCTTGCCAAGTTGTATTCGGAGATTTATTAGCGGCTATTATTCATCTTCAAGGCCACTGGTACGATTAAGCAGTGTTACTATAGCCGTATTGCTTTTTATATTCTGCTGCTATGATTCCCATTTTGATGTATCACCAAATTGGTGAGCCTGCACCTAAAGGCACACCTTATCGTGGTCTCACTGTTCACCCAAAACGTTTTACACAGCAAATGCGCTGGCTAAAGCGTTTTGGTTATACCGGCCTATCCATGCAAGACCTCATGCCTTATCTGCGAGGTGAAAAACACGGTAAAGTTATTGGTATTACTTTTGATGATGGCTATCAAAATGTCTTGCACAATGCCCTGCCCGTACTACAAGCGCTCGGTTTTACCTCTACTAACTACATTGTTAGTAATCACCTTAGCGGTGATAATTTTTGGGATCACCACAAAGGTATTCCTCGCTCTGCTTTAATGAGCGAGGCCGAGCTACATCAATGGCTAGCTGCTGGCCAAGAAATTGGCTCTCATACCATGGATCATGTACACTTGCCAGAAATCAGCGCCGCACAAGCACAACAACAAATCCAACAATCAAAAATCGATTTAGAAAATCGCTTTCAAGTCGAAGTCACTGCGTTTTGCTATCCTTACGGCCATTACAACGCAACCATTCAGCAATGGACACAAAACAGTGGTTATACCAATGCCACAACTACAGCCCGCGGTTTAGCGTTAAATACCGATAACCCCTTTGAGCTGCCCCGCGTTACAGTCTCTCGCTCTACCCATCTACTGCGCTTTTTGCAAAAATGCCTGACTCAACTTGAACATAAAAAGCGTTTTGCCTCATGAGCTTGCCCCGATTACGTATCGCTTTTATTAGTTATAAATTTGGCCACGAATACGGGGGGGCTGAAGCCTATGGGGTCGAACTGATGCGAGAATTAAGCCAATACCACGATATTACCGTTATCACAAAAGAATACGCCGCCCAGTGTGATCTACAGCTCCCACGCATTCTGGTCTCTATCCCCAACTATTTACCCAGTTGGTTACAAGCTTTTTGGTTTGCTCAAAAAACAGCACAAATCACCAATACGCAATCTTACGATTTAGTGCACTCACATACCAACGGTTGGAATGCAGACATCGACGTACTCCATGTCAAATCGGTACGCTATCATCATCTTTATCGCCATACCTCGTGGTTAAAACGCGTAAACACCTATCTCAGTCCACGCCTTAATATGTATTTATGGCTAGAAAAACAGCGAGTACATCAACAACCTCCTAAACGCACTGTGGTTGTTTCAGAGTGGCTAAAAAAGCAAATCCAAGCCGCCTATCACACTTCCTATCCCTTTGATGTGATTACGCCTGGTGTGCATATACCAAAAACTCATGCCGAGCAGCGCGCGCTGACTCGCAAAAAACTCGGTTTTAGCAAAGAAGATGTTGTGAGTATTCTGGTGGCTCGCAACCCACTGAGCAAGGGCTTAAACACACTGGTTACCGCTTTAAAGACTTGTGCTCCGACTCTGAAACTTTTAGTAGTTGGCCCCCCTCTAGCCTTTATTGAAAGTTATATAACACAGCTCTCACCTGAGCTCCAAGCCCGTGTACAGTTTGTTGAGCAGACTGAGTCCATCCACCCTTACTACGAGGCGGCCGATCTTTGTGT
>NZ_JASLIX010000067.1:0-3359 GCF_030152715.1 Paenalcaligenes sp. | reverse complement strand
CTAGATCCAGATACCGCACGCGAATTCCATGATGAAACTTTACCCAAAGACTCCATGAAAGTCGCCCACTTCTGCTCCATGTGTGGGCCAAAGTTCTGCAGTATGAAGATCTCTCAAGACGTACGTGATTATGCACGTGAGCACGGTTTAGATACCGAAGTGGCCTTACAAAAAGGAATGGAAGAAAAATCCATCGAGTTTGTACAAAAAGGCGGTAAGCTCTACCACGAGGCTTAAAATCACAACAGGGCAGCATAAAGCTGCCCTGTTTTTTTACGCCGCTAATTTAGATTAAAACAGCCCCATCGGCTTAGTGTCGTAGCTTACTAATAGGTTTTTGGTATTCTGATAATGCGCAAGCATCATTTTGTGGTTTTCTCGGCCTATGCCTGATTTTTTATAGCCACCAAAAGCAGCATGTGCTGGATAAATATGGTAGCAGTTTGTCCATACTCGTCCGGCTTGTATCGCACGCCCAGCGCGATATGCCTCATGAATGGAACGCGTCCACACCCCAGCGCCTAAGCCATACATCGTATCGTTGGCAATCTGAATCGCCTCATCAAAATCGTTAAACGTAGTGACGGCTAGCACCGGCCCAAAAATCTCCTCTTGGAAAATACGCATATCGTTACTGCCCTTAAACACGGTCGGGTCAATATAGAAGCCTTTATTTTCCTCTTGGCGCGGCTCACCGCCCGTTAATAACTTCGCGCCCTCTTCTTTGCCGATTTTCATATAGCGTAAGATTTTATCCTGCTGCTCCTGAGAGGCCTGTGCCCCCACCATGGTTTCGGTATCTAAGGGGTGCCCGGTTTTGATTTTTTTCACTCGCTCAATCGCGCGCTCTAAAAACGCATCAGCAATCGATTCCTGCACCAATGCCCGTGAAGGGCAAGTGCAAACCTCGCCTTGGTTTAAAGCAAACATCGTAAAACCTTCCAAAGCTTTTTCTAAAAAATCGTCCTCGGCTGCCATCACATCAGCAAAAAAGATATTGGGCGATTTTCCACCTAGCTCCAAGGTGACGGGAATAATATTTTCCGACGCAGAGCGCATAATCACCTGTCCGACTTCGGTTGACCCTGTAAAAGCAATTTTTGCAATACGTGGGTTCGTCGCTAAAGCATGCCCCGCTTCCGCCCCAAACCCATTGATAATATTTAAAACTCCTGCGGGTAATAAATCCTGAATCAGCTCGATCACATAAAGTAAGCTAGCTGGGGTTTGCTCTGCGGGTTTCAACACAATGCAGTTACCCGCTGCCAAAGCCGGCGCAATTTTCCACGCCGCCATCAAAATAGGGAAGTTCCAAGGAATAATTTGCCCAACCACCCCCAACGGCTCATGAAAATGATACGCAACGGTATTTTGGTCTAAATCCGATATGCCCCCCTCTTGGGCACGAATGCAACCCGCAAAATAGCGAAAGTGATCAATGGCCAACGGAATATCAGCAGCCAAGGTCTCACGGACGGGCTTGCCGTTATCCCACGTTTCTGCCACGGCGATTTTTTCCAGGTTTTCCTCTAGGCGATCTGCAATTTTATTGAGTAAACGCTCGCGCTCTGCAGGCGACGAAGCGTTCCAGCGGGTTTTTGCTCGATGTGCGGCATCCAAAGCCAACTCTACATCTTCGGCGGTCGATTGCGGTACACGCGTAAAGACCTGCCCATTAACAGGGGAAAGGTTATCAAAGTACTGCCCTTTTACAGGGGGCACCCATTGGCCTCCAATGAAATTTTCGTATTGTGATTTAAATTCAACGATGGAGCCAGGTTGATTAGGATCAGTGTAACGCATGATTGTCTCCTTCCTAGTACGTTTATTTACTCACGTTTTTCGACTACAGTAGAAGTTCAGACTGACTACCACAGCCAATCATCTACGTGAAAAATCAGAATAAACAAGCCCGGTTGGTAATAGGTTGGTACGGCAATCATGGCTAGGAGACAACGATGAACACTTCTACTGATTCTCTCATGCAGCCCGCCGGTCGCCCGCAGACGGCCGCGCCTTTGGTGGATTTATCCACTCGACATTATCAATCACCTTTATTGCTCGCACTACAGCATTGCCAAGCCGAGCTGCAGCATATTGCAAACCAAGCCGATATGGTGTTAGCCGTAGCTGATGCGGGCAGCACTATTTTATGGACGCAATCTGGACGCTCCATGCAACAGGCCGCAGAGCAAGTGCATTTTGTAGCCGGTGGGCAATGGGCAGAAAGTGCCGTTGGGCATAATGCGTTGGCGCTGGCCATAAAAATCGCCCAGCCCAGTTCGGTGATTGCGGCCGAGCACACCATGGTCTCTATTTGTGATTGGGTTTGTTATGCGGCGCCTATTTTTCATCCCTTAACGCAACAGCTTATTGGTGTAATCGATCTATCGACGCATTTTTCACGGCAAAATCAGCTTGGGCTTATTGCTGCAACCCATTGTGCGCAACGGATTCAAAAACATATACAACACCAACATCAACACACGCTAACACTACGCGCTTTGGGTACACCACAAGCGCGTTTTGGCACAAAACCCCTAAAGCTTACCCCAAGACAAATCGAAGTGCTGATCCTATTAGCTTTACACCCTAAAGGTTTGCACTTGGATCAACTGCACCATGCGCTTTATGGGGAACGCAAAGTCAGCACCACCACACTAAAAGCCGAGATTTCCCACCTACGCCGTCGACTTGGGGGGATGATTGCTTCGCGCCCCTATCGCTTACTTGTGCCTATTAGTGCGGACTTTTTAGAATTAGAAGCCCTAATCACCGCCGGCTATGTAGAGGCCGCACTACAAAATCTAACCGGCCTTTTTATGCCACAAAGCAACAGCCCGTTTTTAATTAATTGGCGCCATTATTTAGAGGCCAGGCTCAGTTTGCTATTGCAGCAAACCCATGATGTGGAGCTACTGCTAAACCTAATTCGTCATCAGGACTATGCGCCCGAATTAAGCCAACGGCTAATGGAGCTAATCGCCCCATCGCACCCCATCTATCAGCGGCTGCAGGCGGATAATTAAAATAAAACCCCAAGCGCACCGTTACCAATCGATTCGCTTGGGGCGGTGGCACATAAAGTGCGTAAAATTACTGCTGAATGGCGTACAGATATAGCTCAACACGACGGTTCATCGCACGGCCCTCTGGTGTACTGTTATCAGCAATAGGACTATTAGGTCCACGACCCTCTGCCATCAAATACCCACCATTAACACCACGCTGAACAAGGTAGTTCGTTACCGCGTGAGCTCGCTCTAACGACAAGCGCTGATTCAAATCTGCACCACCAGTGCTATCGGTGTGACCAATTGCTTTGGCGCGGAGCTCAGGGTGCTGCACCAACGCCCGAG
>NZ_JASLIX010000056.1:0-24622 GCF_030152715.1 Paenalcaligenes sp. | reverse complement strand
CTACAATATCAGCATGAATACAACCACTGCCTCGGATCACGAACGTTATGCTTGGATACGTCTGTCCCTAGAGCCCAATCTGGGGGCAGATGCGGCTCGCTTGTTGCTGGCCAATTTTGGTTTGCCACACCAGATTTATGAGCAGTCTGTAGGTACGCTCAACCGTTTTATTCCTACGGCTCTTGCTACCCAATTACGCAGCACCCTGCCCGATGAACTGGAAGCCAAAATCCAGGCCACGCTGCACTGGCTCCAATCCCCCGACCAGCACTTGATCTGTTTAGCAGACAGCCACTACCCGTCCGCTTTGTTAACGCTCGCTGATCCACCGTTAATTCTCTACGCCAAAGGCGATCTCAGCCAGCTCCAGTATCCGGGGCTTGCCATCGTTGGCGCACGCAGTGCTACCGAATCTGGCAAAAAAAACGCCTATGATTTTGCCCAGTTTTTGTGCCAACAAGGCTGGAGCATTATTAGTGGCTTGGCTTCAGGGGTGGACGCGGCCGCCCATCAAGGGGCTTTAGCCGCCCAGCAAGCCCATAGTACCATTGCGGTTTTTGGTACAGGCCTAGATTTTGTTTATCCCGCTCGTAATCGTACTTTGGCTCATCAGATTGCGATGCAGGGCTTGCTGCTGAGTGAATTCCCTTTGGGAACACGGGGGTTACCACATCATTTCATACGCCGTAATCGGCTCGTGGCAGCGCTCGCTAAAGGGGTGCTGGTCGTAGAAGCCGCCCTCAAAAGCGGTTCACTGACTACCGCACGCTTTGCCGCCGATATTGGTCGCGAGGTCTTTGCTATACCCGGCTCAATCCATTCCCCTTTACACAAAGGCTGTCATCAGCTGATCCGCAGTGGAGCAAAACTCGTCGAGTCGGCTGAGCATATCTTAGAGGAGCTACAACCCACTCAGCCGCTGCTCCAAAACATAATCCCTGCTGCTACTGCCCCCCTATCCAACGCACAACAACAGCTTTTGGACTGCATGGGCTATGATCCCATTAGCGCCGATCATATTCAGCTTCGCAGTGGGCTCAGTACCGCTCAGGTAGGGTCCCTATTAGTGCAGCTGGAACTCTCTGACCATATTATTCAACACAAAGACGGCAAATACCAACGCCGCTAGGAGACATTATCATGAGCTTGCCCACCACCGTCAAAATCGTCGAAGTCGCCGCTCGCGACGGTTTGCAAAACGAAAAACATTTTGTTGATACCGCCATCAAAATCGAACTGATTAACCGGCTCAGTGCGGCAGGCTTTCAAAATATCGAGGCGGCATCATTTGTATCCCCAAAATGGGTACCGCAAATGGCCGATGGCACCGAGGTCATGGCCGGCATTGAACGGCGTCCTCAGACTACTTACTCTGCCCTCACGCCCAACCTACGTGGTTTCGAGGCCGCACTAGCAGCCAAGGCCGACGAGGTCGTGATTTTTGGTGCCGCAAGCGAATCCTTTTCTCAAAAAAACATCAATTGCAGTATTGCCGAATCCATCACCCGTTTTGCCCCAGTGGCCCAAGCCGCTTTGGATGCGGGGGTACGCTTGCGTGCAAGCATCAGTTGCGCGTTTGGCTGCCCCTATGATGGGGAAACCGCCATAGAAACGGTGCTGGATGTAGTAAAACGTATGCAGGACTTAGGCGTCCAAGAGTTTGACATTGCCGACACCATTGGTGTGGGTACACCGCTGAAAACGGCACGGCTCATGGAGGCCGTAGCCACCCTTGTTCCCATGGAACAAATCGCTGGACATTTTCATGATACCTACGGGCAGGCTTTAGCGAATATACTTGCTGCTTTACAGGTGGGAGTATCCATTTTCCATAGCTCTGTTGCAGGTCTGGGTGGTTGCCCATACGCCAAAGGAGCCACAGGTAATGTCGCCACCGAAGATGTGGTCTATATGCTGCACGGCATGGGTATTCATACGGGTTTAGATCTGCCCCAGTTAGTGGATACCGGTGCATGGATCTCGGCACAGATCGGCAAACCCACTAATAGTCGTGCTGGTCGCGCTTTATTTCTTAAAAATCAATGAGCTCTGAATCCACAGCGTTATTTTCTACTATAGGCCCCCTACCAGTGCGGGGGCGTTCTTGGCCCAAGGCTATCGCCATCTTGGCATGGCTGCTTATTGCTATTATTGGTGTGCGATTAGTCTATATCGCCACCACCTATGGTCAGCAAGTCGACACCCCTATTATCGCTGGGGTGATACTGGCTTATAGCGGTATGATTGTTGTGGCTTTTTATATGCTCACAGGGCAAACCACCATCAGCGAGCACGGTATTCAACAAGACTGGATACTCAAACGCGAGCTGGCCTGGGAGGATTTAAAATTTGCTAAATTTGTACCGCTATTTTTTTCTAAGCGATTGATTTGCTTTACTAAGCGGGGGCGGCCCGTTGTTTTTCAAGGGGCTAGCCCCGAGCTACAAATCGCCTTTGCACATATTTCCCTAATTTATAAGCGCACCGTTTAACAGCACTCACCTGCACACGTGGATTAAGCACGGTGCCCAAATAAGGCCGAGCCAACCCGTATGTCGGTCGCACCCTCGGCAATGGCCAGCTCAAAATCCCCGCTCATCCCCATGGATAGTCGGGTGATGTTTTCATAGCCGGCCTCTTGGGCTTGGTCACGCAACAGGCGCAACTGTGCAAAACAACGCCGTATTTCTTTGGGGTCGTCGGTTTGGGTTGCCATGGTCATTAAGCCTTGGGGCTGCAAACGATCAAAATGCTTAAGCTGCGCTAAAAAAGGCATCAGCTGGCTCGGGTCTAAGCCAAACTTGCTGTCTTCTTGGGCAGTTTTGACCTGGATGTAAACAGGTAAGCAACGCTGCTCCCCGTCCAAACGGCGTTGGAGTGCCTCGGCCAAAGCTAAGCGATCTAATGATTGCAACTCATCGGCATAGCGAGCGATATCGCGCGCTTTATTCGTCTGGGCGTGACCAATCATCACCCATTGCACCGGCTGTTCGGCAAAATACTCATATCTTGAACGAATATCTTGTATGCGATTTTCACCAAATCGAGTTAACCCAAGCATAATGGCCTGCTGCACCAGCTCATGGGAAAAGGTTTTGCTTACAGGTAACAACCGCACAGACTGGGGCTCTCTTTGCGCTTGCTCACAAGCGATGGCAATACGTTGCAATAACTGCTGAAGTCGCTGTTTCATTACTTTACTCATCAAATCATCGGCCTGAAGGGTTTTTCGTGTTTTTACCAGCAAAAAGCGACTTTTAATGGCTTTTTATGCGTTTTTTTCATAAAAATCATTGCCTAAAGTCCATACACTGTAGTATCTTTTTTGATTTTGGCGGCACAGTAAACTTGACTTTGGGGGAGCAAATACTAAAATTTGCGCCTTATTTGTCAAATTTTCGGTATTTTTCTGCGCAAATAATATCAATAATCTCGCATCTATACCGATGTCCACCTCCGCATCCATGCAAGAGGAAATTATGAACCAACCATCTCAACACGAATTACCCTCCTATTTAAACCCAAACGAGCTCGGCCCGTGGGGTATTTATTTAGAACAGGTAGAGCGTGTCACCCCTTATTTGGGCAAACTGGGAAAATGGGTCGAAACCCTAAAACGTCCTAAGCGTATTTTAACGGTTGATGTGCCAGTAGAGTTGGACAATGGCACCATCGCCCATTTTGAAGGCTACCGCGTTCAACATAATTTATCCCGCGGCCCGGGTAAAGGGGGTGTACGTTACCATCAAGACGTGACGCTCTCCGAGGTCATGGCACTTTCTGCTTGGATGTCCGTTAAATGCGCGGCGGTCAATGTGCCTTTTGGCGGCGCTAAAGGCGGGATCCGTATCGACCCACGGCAATATTCTGAGCGTGAACTAGAGCGTGTTACCCGTCGTTATATCACTGAAATCGGCATGATTATCGGGCCCGATAAAGATATTCCTGCCCCCGATGTCAACACGAACGCTCAAACCATGGCATGGATGGTTGACACCTATTCCATGAATACGGGGCAGTTAAGCACCGGCGTGGTCACTGGCAAACCGTTATCCTTGGGCGGGAGCTTAGGCCGCGTGGAAGCCACCGGGCGCGGGGTCTTTACCGTTGGCGTAGAAGCCGCTAAAGATGCTGGCCTTGATCTGCAAGGCGCACGCGTCATTGTTCAAGGCTGTGGGAATGTGGGTGGCATTGCCGCAAAACTGTTTCATGAGGCAGGAGCAAAAGTCATTGCACTCCAAGACCACACCGCCACCCTTTATCAGGATCAAGGGCTGGATATTCCTACGATATTAAGCCAATATCACCCCAAAGACGGGTTAGCCGCCCATGCGCAAGCGGGTGAATGCTTACAAGCCGACGAGTTCTGGACGCTGGACTGTGATATTTTGATTCCGGCTGCTTTGGAAAACCAAATCACCGCTGCCAATGCCGACAAAATCCGCGCCAAAATCGTGATCGAGGGCGCAAATGGCCCCACCACACCAGAGGCCGACGATATTCTGACCCAAAACGGTATTACCGTGGTGCCAGATGTCATCGCGAACGCCGGTGGTGTCACGGTCAGCTATTTTGAATGGGCACAAAATTTCTCCAGCTACTTCTGGGAAGAAGCCCTTATCAATGAGCGCTTAGGTCGTATGATGCGCGATGCATATCACGCCACAGCAGCCGTCGCTAAAACTCACAATGTGACCTTACGCACAGCGGCTTTCATCAGCGCCTGTACCCGCATTTTAGAAGCACGCGACCTGCGTGGCTTATATCCCTAAACACGTGCATGCGCGCTCTTTTTACCTGAATGCTAAGGGCTTTTCACCACGCGATATATTTGAACTGACGCGTGGTGCGCCCGAAACGCAAAAGCCGTTTATAATACTGATTTTAACTCTTTGCTACGGCCGAAACAGTGACCGTTCCTACTGATTCTGCGACCTGTGCGATACAGGTACACAACATTCATAAATCCTTTGGCGACCTACCTGTCCTAAAAGGGATTTCTTTCCAAGCCCAACA
Organism: Paenalcaligenes sp.; assembly: GCF_030152715.1. Taxonomy (NCBI): domain Bacteria; kingdom Pseudomonadati; phylum Pseudomonadota; class Betaproteobacteria; order Burkholderiales; family Alcaligenaceae; genus Paenalcaligenes; species Paenalcaligenes sp. Next base: position 19,606 of record NZ_JASLIX010000056.1, on the reverse strand, counting down.
GGGCGATGTGCTATCTATTATTGGTGCTTCCGGGTCAGGTAAAAGCACACTGCTGCGTTGCATCAACCACTTGGTCGTCCCTGATCAGGGCGAGATCCATATCGGTCAAGATATATTACGTAGCCACGCCAAACGTGATGGTACGATGGTCAGTAGCGACCCCAAACGACTCGAAAAAGTGCGTGCTCGTCTAGGGATGGTGTTCCAAAACTTCAACTTATGGTCACACCGTACCGTTTTGCAAAACGTGATCGAAGGGCCTATCCAAGTAAAAAAAATCGCTAAGACACAAGCCAGCGAATACGCTTTACACCTATTGGATAAAGTCGGTTTGGCTCATAAAGCCACCGCCTACCCCTCTGAGCTTTCTGGTGGTCAACAACAACGCGTAGCAATAGCACGTGCTCTGGCTATGGATCCAGAGGTCATGTTGTTTGACGAACCTACCTCGGCGCTGGACCCTGAAATGGTCGGCGAGGTCTTACGGGTTATCCGCCAACTGGCTGAAGAAGGCCGCACCATGATTTTGGTGACCCACGAAATGCAGTTTGCCCGTGAAGTCTCCAACCATGCTATTTTTATGCACAATGGTTTGTGCGAAGAAGCTGGCACACCTGCTGCGCTTTTCGATCATCCACAATCCACGCGTTTACAGCAGTTTTTACAGCCTTTGGCTTAAAGGAGACCCTTATGAATCTGAAAAAAACCCTTATCGGGGCAGGACTTGCTCTGTTTAGCGTTGCCAGCATCGCCGCAACCTCTTATAAAATCGGAACCGAAGGCGGCTACCCGCCATGGAGCATGGTCGATGCCGCCGGCAACGTCACTGGCTTTGATGCGGATGTAGGCGCCGCACTCTGTAAAAAACTGGACGCGGACTGTCAGTTCGTGGTGCAAGCCTTTGATAGCTTAATTCCATCGTTAAGTGCAAACCGTTTCGACCTGATTATTTCTGGTATGTCCTATACCCCCGAGCGAGCCAAGCGTATTAACTTTAGCTTGCCTTACGCGGTAGAAGACGCCATTTTTATTCTTAAAGCCGATACCCCTGCCATTAAAGCCGATTCCGCCGAAAGCATCTACACCGATTTGGCGGGCAAAACCATTGGCGTCCAAGGCGGTACCACACATGGCGCTTTTCTTGCCAAGGTAGCCCCAAAAGTCAATATCAAAGACTACGAGACCCTTGATCAAATGCAGATTGACTTGGACTCTGGACGCTTAGACGGCACCTTTGCTGACCTGACCTCACAGTCACGCTTTTTAAAGCAAATGAATACCACAGATTATGCACTAACCGAAACCGTCATCAAGGGCTCTTCTGACCCCGAAACCTTAGGCTATGGCATTGCTGTGGGGATTCACAAAGACAATGCTGACTTAAAAGCCCGTGTGGATGCCGCACTCTGCGAGCTCATCGAAGACGGGACCATTAAAAGCGCCAGCGAAAAATGGTTCGACATTGATATCGCTAACTATGATGCGTGCAAGTAAGGCCTAACGACGGATAACCATGCTGGAAACCCTGTTACGCATCCTCAACGATGGTTGGGGCTGGATGTTTTTGCGCGGTGCTGCCATGACCTTATTTATTTCGGTCTTGGGCATGGCACTCGGTGTGCTCATCGGTGTAACCGGTGCCAGCATTAAACTAAACGGCCCGCGGTGGTTAAGCGGGCTGGTTAGCGTCTACACCACCATTACTCGCAGTATTCCCGAACTGCTTATTATTTACCTGTTGTTTTTTGGCTCGATTCACTCTGTTAGCCAGCTGGGTGACTTTCTCCAACTGGAAGAACTCATCAACCGCTGGTTTCCTGCCGCGGTGGGTATTTTAGCGATAGGCTTAGTGGCGGGTTCTTATAGCGTAGAAGTGTTTCGGGGTGCTTTACAAGCGATTCCTACCGGTCAAATCGAGGCCGCAAAAGCCATTGGTATGTCGCGCTGGCAGCGTTTATGGCGCGTCGTTATTCCACAAATGACGTGGTTTGCTTTGCCCGGGTGCAATAACGTGTGGCAAACCGCCCTCAAAGACACAGCGCTGATTGCTCTGGTTGGTCTCGTTGAAATCATGCGTGCGGCACAGCTTGGCGCCGCTGCCATGCGCGAGCCTTTAGCCATGTATTTAATTGCCGGCTTTTTGTTTTTTATTATTGGTATAGGTAGTCAGGCCTTGTTTGTCATCGCAGAAAAATACGCCGGTCGTGGCATGAGAGCCGTGGCATGATGAGTTGGGACGAGTTTTCTTACACCATAGGTGTGCTATGGAAAGGCTTTGGGCTGACGTTATATATTGGCCTATGGGGGATTGCCCTATCGCTTTTGCTTGGCGTTGGGTTAGCGTTGATGCGTTTATCCAATCAACGCGTATTACGTGCCGTGGCATTTAGCTACAGTACGGCTTTTCGGGGCACGCCTTTATTAGTGCAGTTATTTTTACTGTATTACGGCGTAGGCATGATCAGCTGGGTCAAACAAGTCCCCTTTTTATGGTGGTTATTTAGTGATGGCACCCGCACGGCGATTTTAGCGATTGCGCTCAATAGTGGTGCGTATGTGGGCGAAGTCTTTCGTGGGGGCTTTCAGGCCGTGCCCAAAGGGCAAATCGAAGCCGCTCAAGCCATTGGCATGTCTGCCTGGCAGTGTTTTAAACGAGTGCGTTTACCTCTTGCTATACGCCAAGCCCTGCCCGCCTATAGCAACGAAATTGTTATTGCTATCAAAGGCACGAGTTTAGCTTCTACCATTGCGGTGCTTGAGCTCACCGGCTACGCTCGCCGTATTATGAGTCAAAACTATGCCATCGTTGAAACCTTTGTGATTGCTGGGCTCTTGTATTTGGCCATTAACTTTAGCTTATTGGCCGTTATTCATCTGATTGAGCGCCAATTACATCTAAAAGCCTCTAGCTAACCCTCTTGGGGCATAGTATGTCTAAAAAAACCATTGCTATTGTCACAACCGGGGGCACCATTGCCGCGTGTCACCCCAATCAAACCCATTTGGGAGACTACAAAGTAGCGCAATCTGCCCACGACCTGATTACCGCCGTGCCGGAATTAACGGATCTCGCTACCCTAATGCTGCATGAGGTCAGTCATATTGATAGCCGAGATATGAATTTTGCCGTTCAGCACCGTTTGATCCAAACCGTACAACAGCTTGTGGATCAAGACACCGTTGATGGCGTCGTGATCACACATGGTACCGATACGCTCGAAGAAACCGCCCTGCTCTTACACTGGTGCATTAAAAGCCCTAAACCTGTGGTGGTCACAGGCGCCATGCGCCCTGCCTCGGCTTTAAGTGCCGACGGTCCATTAAATCTATATCATGCCGTTTTAACGGCTTGTACCGAAGCCGCACAAGGCCTTGGCACACTGGTCTTAATGAACGACCAGCTCTTTAGTGCACGCTTTGTACAAAAAACGCATACCTCTATGCCAGAGGCTTTTGGAGCCCCCACAGCTGGAGCCCTAGGGCTGGTCAGTCAGGGACGAGTCTATATCCACCACGCCCCCCGCCCTGCCTTTGGTAAGGCATGTGCGCTACAACTGCCTGCTACCCCTCATCTGCCCCGTGTTGATCTGATTTATGATTACGTCGACGCCCCCCTTGCCTTGTATCAAGCTGCCGTGGATACCGGCGCACAAGCGTTAATCATTGCCGCCGTCGGCAATGGTAGCTTGAGCCCCTCTGCGCGTGCAGGTGCCCTGTATGCCGCCGAAAAAGGGGTGCTTTGTGTGCGCGCCAGCCGTATCCCCAATGGTCCAGTTGCGCCTTCGGAGCAAGATAAGCGCTACCATACCCTGCCCGCCTATCAGCTTTCAGCACTAGCGGCGCGCAGTCTGTGTGCGTTAGCCCTTGCTCAGTCCGCCGATCGCCAACAAATCCACCATTATTTACAACACTACTAAGTCTTCACCGTTGGCAAGCAAGCTAACTGCTGCTGGCTGGTAAATACGCGATACTCGTGACTGATCGGGTCGATAAAAGCAATAGAGCGCGCTAGTAGCTGCAAAGGATGACTAAAATCGTCAGCTGCCAATGGCGGCTGCCCTGGGGGATAATAGCTATCATGAATAATCGGTGTGCCTAGCGCATGTAAATGCACACGCAGCTGATGTTTACGTCCTGTGCTGGGCTGTAATTTGTACCAGCCCAAAACACCGTGATCGGGGTCCTGCCACGTGCGCAGCAAGGAAATAAACGTATCACTATTGGGCTCACCCGCTACCTCTTTCATCAAAAACTGCCCTTTAGGTGCCACGATACGGCTGCGGTATTGCAAAGGAAACTGAACTACCCTAGAAACCGGGGCAATGGCTTCATAAACCTTATCCACTAATTGGCTTTGAAAAAGGCTCTGATACGCTCCACGCAAAGCGGGCTGCCGACAAAATAACAAGACACCAGCCGTTTCGCGATCAAGGCGATGCAAAGGGGTAATAGTGGCATCATCAAACAACTGGCGCACACGCGTTAGCGCCGTATGCTGCAAATACTGCCCCCCCGGTATAGAAGCTAAAAAATGGGGTTTATCCACGGCGATCAGTGTGTCATCTGCATATAAAATCGGCATCGCAAAAGGCACGGGCACCTCGTTTTCCACATAGCGGTAATACCAGAGCCACTGCTGCGGCCGATACGGTGTATGAAAATGCACGGGCTTGCCCTGTGCATCCACAATATCCCCTTGTGCTAAGCGTTTCTGTAATGCCTCGGGTGCCACATGCTCAAAACGTTGCAGTAAAAATTCGCCCACATAGTGCCAATCACCCTCTGGTAACCAAACGCGGCTGGGTGCAATCCCATTTTTAACAGCAAGAGGGGCCTGAAGCCCCCCTTGCTGCCCTGCGGTTTCTTTCATGTCGTTATCCTAGGCTGATCTTATATACTCTGACCAGCTTGTAACACCGGCTGGGGTTCGGTTCTGAGACGAGCCCCCTGACGCCACCAAATTAACCATAAAATCAATAAAGCAGGAATATACACCAAATACTCAGAGGGGCGCTGCGGATTCAGCTGCTTTACCGCCACCACGTCCCAACCTTGTTCCCAACCCGCTCGACGCGCCTGGCTCCCAAAGCTGATGTTTGAAATCTGCACCATATCCCCAAACGCCATCAAACCAATGCCAGCATCGGCTAAACGTTTACGCCCAGCCGCTTGGGTATCCAGATCGGTTGCGCCTTCTGGTAAAGGGGGTAAGACCGTACCTACCGTTTTGCGTAGCTCGTCCCCTTCTAAGTTCATGCCCTCGATTTCCACAACAAAACGTTTACCGGGCGCCAGATCCGCTGCGACCTCGTAGATCTGAGAAGGAGCTACCGACAGATATTTAGGTTGGTAATAATCCATAAACCAATCGGGGCGGAACAACATAAATGTCGCCACCAAGCACAGGATAATTTCAATAGGTTTGGACTTAACGCGCATCCACCCCATGGTTGCTGCCGCAAAAGCTAATGAGCCAATAATGGATCCCACCACCACAAAAACCAGCTCGTACCAACTGTCTATGCCTATTAGCAACAGAAGTGGATTAAAGATAAACATAAAAGGCAACACCGCCGTGCGCATCGCATATTTCACCCCTTGAATACCAATGCGTAACGGGTCTTCACCAGCAATCGCCGCCGCTGCAAATGTCGCCAAACCCACTGGGGGGGTAATATCGGCCATCAGCCCATAATAAAAGACAAACATATGCACAGCGATCAAGGGGATAATCAAGCCATTCTGCGCCCCAAGCTCCACCACCACTGGCGCCATAAGCGTAGCCATCAAAATGTAGTTAGCGGTAGTAGGCATGCCTAAACCTAAGATTAAACACACCAACGCCGTAAAGCCCAGCATGAGCAATACATTGCCCATAGAAACCAGCTCTACAAAAGCGGTCATGCGTAGGCCTAAGCCGGTTAACGTAATCGCCCCCACAATCAGCCCAGCCGTGCCACATGCCAGAGCGATCCCAATCATGTTACGCGCGCCCGCTTGCAGGCCATCGATAGCGTCTCGCAACCCCTGCACAAAAGCAGCGCTAATCTGTTGTTGACGGAAAAAGGCTTGCAGTGGACGCCGTGTCACCATAAGAACCAACATCGCCACTACCGCCCAAAACGCGGATAACCCAGGGGATAAGCGCTCAATGGTCAAACTCCACACCAAAATACCGATAGGGATAAGAAAAAATAAACCAGTGCGCACCGTAGGCCAGACCTCTGGACGAACAGGATCGGTCACGCTGACCGTATCAGGCAAGTCCGGGTGGCGTGAGGCCATCCAGACCAAGCCCACATAAAGCAACGCCAGCAGCGTGACCAAGATACCAAAAGCCTGCTGTGGAAACAGCCGCTGGGTGCCCACCCCAATCCAATAAATAGCGGCAATCACGATCAGCGTACCGGATACCCCCATACCGATGCGAGCGACTTTTTGGATTAGGGTGCGTGGTGTGGCCGCTGCCATCATTGGCTGAATCCCTAGTTTTAGGGCTTCTAAATGCACAATATAAAACAGTGAGATATACGATAATAGCGCGGGCAATAAGGCGTGTTTAATAATGTCGGTGTAGGGAATCCCCACGTACTCAATCATTAAAAACGCGGCAGCCCCCATAACGGGTGGCATAATTTGTCCGTCGGCTGACGCAGCAGTTTCAATAGCACCAGCGCGTACGCCCCCATAACCTGCTCGCTTCATAAGCGGAATGGTAAAAATACCCGTAGTCACTACGTTAGCGGTCGAAGACGCCGACACCACCCCATTGACTGCCGACGATAACACCGCCACTTTGGCTGGGCCACCACGCAAATGCCCTAGCAAAGAAAAAGACACCTGCATCATATAGTTGCCAGCGCCGCATCGGTCTAGCAACGAGCCTAACATCACAAAAATAAAGATATAAGAAACCGATACCCCTAGCGCTACCCCAAATACCCCTTCGGTGGTTAGCCACATGTGCGAGACCAAGCGCTCTAATGAGGCCCCGCGATGAGCAAGAGCATCGGGCAACCACGGCCCTAAAAACACATACAAAATGAACACCGTGCCTAATACCGCCATCGGCATTCCCAGCGCCCGGCGCGTGGCTTCGAGCAGCAGTACTAAACCTATGCTTGCGGCCACCACATCCATAGTGGTGGGGATACCGGGGCGTAGCGCTAACTGGTTATAAAATAAAAACAGGTACGCCCCACAAAAACCAGCAATCAGGGCCAATAACCAATCATGCAAAGGTATGCGATCCCGCGCCGAACGCGATGTAGCCGGAAAAGCCACATAAGCTAAAAACATCGCAATGCCTAAATGTAAGGCTCGCGCTTCAGTGTCGTTCAAAATGCCAAAACTAAAGGTAAACGGTAAAGGCGAGGCATACCACAACTGAAATACAGCCCAAAATAGCGCCACCGTAAAAACTAAGGCTCCGAATAAGCCGCTGACACGGCGCCCCCCGCGGTCGACCTCTTCGACCAACTGTTGTAGATCGTGTTCGTTAGGCGTGGAACTCATATAGACATCCTTGTGAGCCTAGCCCTGCAGCTAGGAAAGACGGGCTGCCCTTATGAGGCAGCCCGTTACGTACAACATAGCAACCGGTGATACCCAGTGATGCGGTGTAACACAGCGATGTCACGCTCGTATTACAGCAACCCCTGCTCTTTGAAGAACTTCTCTGCACCCGGGTGCAAAGGTGCGGAAAGCCCGTTTTTCACCATGTCTTCTTTCACCAGATGCCCTAAAGCGGGGTGAAGACGCTTAAAGTCTTCAAAATTGTTAAAGACCGATTTTACTACCTCGTAGACCACCGCCTCGTCAGTGTCTTCGGAAGTCACAAAGGTCGCTAATACCCCATAGGTAGGAATATCATCTGGGTTATTTGGGTAAAGCCCCCCAGGAATGTTGACTTTAGCGTAGTAGGGGTATTTTTCAACTAGGCTATCAACGGCTTCCCCCGTTAACGAGACAATTTTAGCGCCACATGTCGTCGTGGGGTCTTGGATATTTGCCGAAGGGTGGCCAACACCATAGAAAAAGCCATCGATCTTGCCATCGCATAGAGCTTGACCATGTTCATCAGGCCGGAGCTCTGAAGCTAGAGAAAAAAAGCTGTTATCTGTACCCATAGCTGCTAACAGCTGCTCCATCGAGGCGCGAGTACCAGAACCTGGGTTACCCACATTAAAACGTTTGCCTTTTAAGTCCTCGAATTTTTCCACGCCTGAATCTTTGCCCACCACAACGGTAAAAGGTTCTGGGTGAATAGAGAAAACAGAGCGTAGCTTTTTGTAAGCACCGGCATCTTTAAACTGACCTTCGCCGTTATAAGCGTTGTAGCCCACATCAGACTGCACCACGCCCAGGTCTAATTCTCCGGCTTTAATAGTATTAACGTTAAAGACCGAACCGCCCGTAGACTCTACAGAGCAACGCACACCATGCTCGGCGCGGTCTTTGTTAACTAAACGACAAATTGCGCCACCCGCAGCATAGTACACACCCGTGACACCCCCCGTACCAATGCTCACAAATTTTTGTTGGGCCGCAGCGGGCAAAGGTGCCAACATCATTGAGCAAATGGCGGCTCCAAGTGTTAAACGAAGCCCATTGGAAAAGAAGGATTTTTTAAACCGTTTTCGCATCGTCTTTCTCCTGTTTAGCAGCACACTACTGCCCTATTATCCAGTTAGATTCATGTTACAACGTCTAGATAAGGAGCGAACGGGTAATTTCCCTAACACACTTTGTTAAGAGTTGACAGATTTTTTTACGCCAAAACAATGATCTAAAGTAGGAAAAGTACCATTTCGTACCTCATCAGCATAAGATTGCGCCGCTTGTTGGATTACGGTCGCGGCATCACCAAACTGTTTAGCAAAGCGGGGAATACGGCCACCGCTTAGACCTAAAATGTCCTCGGTGACTAAAATTTGCCCATCACAAGCAGGCGACGCCCCTATACCAATCGTGGGAATCGCCAATTGCTCTGTGATACGCCGCCCAAGGGCTTCTGCTACCCCCTCGACCACTACGGCAAAAGCACCGGCTTGTTGATGGGCTAAGGCATCCGCCAAAATACGCTCTGCCGCCTCGTCGCTCATGCCCTGCGCTTTAAAACCACCCATGGTATTCACATACTGAGGCATCAGGCCTACATGCGCCAGAACGGGAATGCCCCGCTCCACCAAAAACTGCGTGGTGGGTGCTAAGGCAGCCCCCCCTTCAATTTTTACAGCCGCCGCACCGCTACGCGCTAACATAAAAGCCGCATTTTCAAATGCTTGCTGGGGTGAAACCTGATAGGAACCAAAAGGCATATCAATCACCACGCAAGCCTGTTCCGTGCTATTAACTACGGCCGCACCATGATCGGCCATTTGCTGTAAAGTAATACTTAGGGTGTCACGCATACCATAGCCCACCATTGCGGTGGAGTCCCCGACTAAAATCAAATCCATAGCCGGATCGACCAAACGCGCAATGGGAGCCATGTACGCCGTTAAGCAAACGATTTTTTTCTGGCCTTTGTAGGCCATAATTTCTGGCACTGTACGGCGCTTTATTTCACTATGAACACTCATTCCAACCCTCATTAGTAAGAGACAAAATTAGGAGCTTTAACCATGCAAGTCAGCCCTCTGGTTTCTTTTCACAACGGCCATACCGCCCCACAACTGGGGTTTGGGGTCTGGCAAATTCCAAACGATGACGTTCCCCAAGCGATTGAAACCGCGCTGGAAACCGGCTACCGGCTCATCGACACAGCCACCATCTACGAAAACGAAGCGGGCGTGGGCGTAGGTCTGGCTGCCAGTGGCTTGCCCCGCAGCGATTATTTTGTCACAACCAAGGTCTGGAACGATAGCCATGGTCATGACGCCACCAAAACCGCTTTTTACCAAAGCCTAGAGCGCTTAAAACTGGATTATGTGGATATGTATTTAATCCACTGGCCTGTTCCTAAAATCAACCAATATGTTGAAACCTGGCAGACCATGATCCAGCTGCGCGACGAAGGCCTAATTAAAAACATAGGGGTGTGTAATTTCAACCAAGATCACCTAGAGCGTTTAATCCACGAAACCGGTGAAACCCCCGTGGTTAATCAGATTGAACTCCACCCAGGTTTTCAGCAAGCCGCCATGCGCGCATTTAATCAACAACATCAGATCCAAACACAGGCTTGGAGCCCGATGGGGTTAGGCACGCTTTGGGATAACCCAACTTTAACGGAAATTGCGGCAAAGCATCAACGCAATGTAGGCCAAATTATGCTACGTTGGCAAATTGAACTTGGCAACATGGTGATCAGTAAAAGCGTTACCCCTGAACGTATCCGCGGTAACTTTGCGATTTTTGATTTTACATTAGACGCTGAAGACATGCGCGCTATTGCTGCGTTGCATGATGATGCGAACCGGCTTGGACCAGACCCTGTGCTTTTCCGTTTACCTAAATAAGGGCAAGCTCGTGGTATTCTTGGGGTTTTGCTGCTTTTTGCTTTGATACCCACACACTATGGCTATTCACTGGTCCCAAGACCCACACCCTCACCCCTTATTAAACGATTGGCTGTTCGAGCCAGGCTCCTTAACGGCACGGCTCAAACAGCTCAGCCAACAGCAATTTGCGGTTGAGCCTTTGGCCGAAGGTTGGCTTGACATACGTGATGATGAAGCCCAAGCACTGGCTGTCACCCCTGATACCCCTACATGGGTTCGAGAGGTATTTCTACGGGGGCATGGTACGCCCTGGGTGTTTGCGCGCAGCCTCGCCACCAAAGCCTCGCTAGAAAGCAGTGGCTTCCCTTTGGATCAGCTCGGCACACGCCCTTTAGGCGAGGTCTTATCTTTGCACGAAGCATTTGTACGGGGGCAAATGCAGATTTGCTCCTACCCCGCCGCGTGGCTACCCGAACCTTTTAACCAGCATAACGCTTGGGCTCGACGCTCCTGTTTTAGCAAAGACAGCTTGCAAGTGCTTGTTTGCGAAGTTTTCTTACCCCCTTTATGGGCATTTCAAAAGCAAACTGTGCCCAAGGCATAATGGCTTATACCACCTGCTTGACTGGCCGGTTAATAAATAAAAACACAAAGGGCACCACGGCAAACACCCATAACAGCGCCGCGGCAGAATGCTGCGCCCCGATCAGGTCACCACGATTAAAACCCGCGGCATTGGTCACCATCCCCGCCATGGCGGCCCCAATCGACATAGCATACAGTTGCAATGTGGTAATCGAGGCAGACGCCAAATTTTCTTGGCCTGCTCGCGCTGACCTAAACACTCGTGTCAATAAATGCGGCCAGATCATCCCCACCCCAAAACCCACCCCAAACAAAGGTATATATAATACCCACGTCATTTCGTAATAGGTGGTTAAACCGAACCAGGGCAATAATGCTCCAAGCGCGGCTAAGCTTAGCCCTGAAATCACAGGACCTATGTTAAACAACCGGTTAGCAAAACGCGGCGATCGGCTGGCCATTAATATGGAGCCAGTAGTCCAACCTGCTGACATCAATGCCGTCATATAGCCTGCAGCTAAAGGACGTACACCATGTATATGCTGCAAATAATAAGGGATAAAAATTTCACTGGTCACCCCAATACTCATTAAGCCAATACCCGCATATAAACACCCTAACGGATGACGTAGTGAATAAGTACCCTGTGGAAAAAGTGGGTTATGGCCTTGCATATCATCCCGAGCAATTCCGTATAGAATCGTCAACACCACAACAATAGAGAGTGCTACCCAAAGCCACGAATATCCTAAGCTACCAAACGCTAAAACAAAAACAGAAGCCGTTAACAAAGCGATTTTTAATAATGGGGGGCGGTTAAGCTCATTGTCGCGATTTTCTTGGCGAGAAGTTAATTGCGAGGCCACCAACAAAGCGATGAGTAGTGCTACTGGTACGGTAGACCAAAAAGCCAAACGCCATTGACCGCTTTCAGCAAACACTCCGCCTACAGCAGGGCCAGACAAGGTTGCGATCCCCCACATGCTCGAAATCAGAGCCATGGCTCTTGGCCAAAGACGTTCCGCAAACACTAAACGCACAGAAGCATAGCTTAAACCCAATAACATACCGCCCCCCACCCCTTGAACGGTACGTGCACCCAATAAAAAGCCCATGTTTGGACTTATGGCTGCTACCATAGAACCCAATACAAAAATTAAAATAGCGAGTAAATAAGCCGTGCGTAAACCTAAGAAATCAATCAAACTCGCCGCCAAAGCCGACCCTAAAATCGAAGCCGCCACAAATAGGGTCGTATTCCAAGCATAATAGTCTAAGCCCCCAATATCCTGCACCACCGACGGCATAATGGTTGTAACAATGTAAACGTTGATGGCGTGGACAGCTACCCCACCAGACAAAGCAATAGCACGTAGTCCATTGCGCCCCGATAACAACTCACCCCAGCCAGCGTTCTTATGTGAAGAGCTCATTTGTGTGTCTCTAAGCCACTATGACTTATAAAAATCCAAAAAATATGCTTTCCCTATGATTTAAAAAAGTTTTTTCGCCCCCATCTATACATAATCGATTAGGAGATTATGATGGAACAACCCGAAAACCATACCCAACATTACTCAGAAACCCGTTTTTGGAACAAACTGGCACACTACGCCAAAAAAGCGGGGGCAGAAGTCGTGGAAAAAGCCTTGTGGCTCTATTATGGTGCCCAAGACCCTAAAACTCCAGCCTGGGCAAAAACCGTAATGATCGGGGCATTGGGGTATTTTATTTTTCCTTTAGATGCTATTCCTGACTTTGCGCCCCTTGTGGGCTATACCGATGATTTAGGTATGATCGTCGCCGCTATTGGTACGGTAGCTATGCATATCTCCGATGAAACCAAAACCAAAGCAAGAGAAAAAATGCAGCAGTGGTTTGGTTAAATCCCAAAAAAAAACCCTCCGTAAGGAGGGTAAATGTGAATGTTGGGGCACATTCAGCGCCTGACTCTTGGGTAAGGAGAAGCCAAGACAGGCTATCAGCCATACCAAACAAGGGGGATGTTGTATGGCTGATAGATGTTAGTCCCTGATGACAGCGCTAAGTTCCCAATCATCACGTAACAGTTTGTAAAAATCTTTTAGGCAGCCTCTGCTTCAAGAAAACCACGCAGTTTTTTCAAAGCGGCAGATTCAATTTGACGAATACGTTCAGCCGATACCCCATATTGCGCAGCCAATTCGTGCAGGGTTAAACCTTTATCGTCTTGGAGCCAACGGGATTCAATAATATGGCGTGAACGATCGTCGAGCCGTGCCAACGCGTTTTCTAGACCAGGGCCCTGTAGTTGTACATGTGCACGCTGCTCTAGTACATTGGATGGCTCCCACGCGCCGTCATCTGATAAATAAGAAATGGGAGCAAAGCCATTCTCATCATCATCGTTATAAGGGGATTCTAGTGCCATTTCGGCGCCAGACATCCGTAATTCCATTTCAGAAACGTCTTGAGGACGTACATTAAGCTCTCGCGCAATTTCGTCCACCTGTTCTGGATCAAGTGTCTGCCCGTCCTCGGGGCTCATGCGTCGTAAATTAAAGAATAGTTTTCGCTGTGCTTTGGTTGTGGCGATTTTAACCAAACGCCAGTTACGGATAATAAACTCGTGAATCTCGGCTTTGATCCAATGCACCGCAAACGACACCAAGCGCACACCACGATTGGGATCAAAACGTTTAACGGCTTTCATTAGGCCGATATTGCCCTCTTGAATTAAGTCAGCATGGGGCAAACCGTAGCCAAGGTATTGACGTGCAATCGATACCACCAGCCGCAAATGCGACATAATGAGTTGACGTGCGGCATCAAGGTCGCCGTCCTGCTGCAGACGACGCCCTAAGTCGATTTCTTCTTGAGCAGTTAACATGGGTTGCTGGTTAACTGCTGTGATATAGGCCTCGATGGTGCCCAACGCGCCAGGGTTGGATACCGCTGCGGCCAACTGGTTGTTTGGTAGAGCCAATGTTGTTGTACCTTGGGTCATTATCGTGTCCTATTAAATGGTAGTAAGGGGAAAACCCACTATCACACCAAATGATAAATGTCTAATATTACTATTTTAGCACTGCTAGATTGGGAGTGCTAATAACTATATTATTTTCACTTTACACTAGATTAGAGACGAAAAACTCCCTAAAGTTCCCTTTTTTTGTGTTTTTTTGCAAAAAAATTAACAAATGCGGCTCATTTTGTAATGTTGCTTTTTTGTGACAATGCTGCCGGTTAAGCCCTGCTCAACCGGCCAAAAGTAGGAGCGGACTACGCACCTAACTGACGTGCATGGTGGGCAATATGATCACCCATAAATGTCATAATGAAAAAATAACCGTGGTCATAACCGTCATGACGACGCAGAACCAAAGGCTGCCCAACTTTAGCGCAGGCTTCTTCAAACACATGTGGATACAACTCGCGCTCTAAGAACTGATCCGCCAACCCTTGATCAATCAAAATCCCCCCTGGATAGGGAGCGGTGGTTTGCTGACTCATTAAGCAGCTCGCGTCGTATTGTTCCCACTGACTACGATCCTCACCCAAATAACCCGTAAAAGCTTTTTCCCCCCAAGGACAGCGTGTGGGTGCCGCGATGGGAGCGAATGCTGACACGGATTTGAATTTATCAGGGTGACGCTGTGCCAAAACAAGCGCGCCGTGCCCCCCCATGGAATGCCCAAAAATCCCAACCCGCTCCGCATCACCAGGCAGTACGGTCGTAGCCAGGGTAAACAATTCATCGGCTACATAAGATTCCATACGATAATGCTTAGCAAAATCAGGCGTAGTGGCATCCACATAAAACCCAGCACCCGTCCCAAAATCCCAGCTCTCCTCTTCGCCAGGTGCCCCTGCACCACGAGGGCTGGTGTCTGGTGTGATCAAGATCAACCCATGGTGCGCAGCATATTGTTGGGCAGCAGCCTTCACCGTAAAGGTGTCCTCGGTGCATGTTAAACCAGCTAAATAAATCAAAACAGGGCGTCGCGTAGTACCCATAGGCTGACCGCCTTCGGCTTTGGCCGAGCTTGCTTCGGTTTGCTCTGGTAAAAATACAGCAAAGCGCATCGGCAAACCAATCGCGGTGGAAGCATGTTGATAATAGCGTTGCCAGCCCCCGTAACAACGGTGCTCACTGACTAATTCCAACTGAACTGTCATTTGATCTCCTAAATGCCCCCACCGTCACCGGCGGGGATAGATGGATAGTATGTGGGACTAGTACATCACCACAGAACGGATGGATTCACCGCGCTTCATCATCTCGAAACCTTCGTTGATTTGATCCAAGCGTAAATGGTGGGTGATGAGATCATCGATATTAATTTTGCCGTCCATGTACCAATCCACAATTTTTGGTACATCCGTACGACCACGCGCCCCACCAAACGCCGACCCCTTCCAAACACGTCCCGTAACCAGTTGGAAAGGACGTGTGGAAATTTCGGCACCGGCCTCAGCCACACCAATAATGATGGACTGTCCCCAGCCACGGTGGGTACACTCTAAAGCCTGACGCATGACTTGCGTATTGCCAATACACTCAAAGGAATAATCGGCTCCGCCATCGGTTAGTTGGATAATATGATCCACCACGTTTTCCACAT
Source organism: Paenalcaligenes sp. (assembly GCF_030152715.1). Classification (NCBI taxonomy): domain Bacteria; kingdom Pseudomonadati; phylum Pseudomonadota; class Betaproteobacteria; order Burkholderiales; family Alcaligenaceae; genus Paenalcaligenes; species Paenalcaligenes sp. The sequence goes on along the minus strand of NZ_JASLIX010000056.1, from coordinate 3,972 downwards.
CGTTAGGATTCACAAAATCCGTCATGCCAAACTGACGGCCAAGTGCTTCCCGATCTGGGTTAATGTCTACCCCAATAATTTTATCTGCGCCCACCATCTTAGCGCCCTGAATCACGTTTAACCCAATACCCCCTAAGCCAAAGACCACCACATTTGCACCGGCTTCGACATTAGCGGTAAATAAAACCGCGCCTAGGCCTGTGGTGACACCGCAACCGATATAACACACCTTGTCAAAAGGCGCATCCTCTCGGATTTTGGCCAAAGCAATTTCTGGCACAACAATATGGTTAGCAAAGGTAGAGGTCCCCATATAGTGATGGATAGGTTGCCCATCAATGCTAAAGCGCGACGTGCCATCAGGCATCAGGCCTTTGCCCTGCGTGGCACGAATCGCCGTACACAGGTTGGTTTTTTGTGAAAGGCAGGATTTACATTGACGGCATTCAGGAGTGTATAGTGGGATCACGTGGTCGCCCGGTTTGAGCGAGGTCACCCCCTCGCCCACCTCGAGCACCACCCCGGCACCCTCGTGACCTAAAATAGCAGGGAACAAGCCTTCGGGATCAGCACCGGACAAGGTGTATAAGTCCGTATGGCAAAGCCCTGTGGCCTTGACCTCGACCAGGACTTCACCGGCCTTGGGTGCTTGTAGCATGACGTCTTCGATGGTTAATGGGGCGCCTGCTTTCCAAGCTACGGCTGCTTTGGTTTTAATCATTGTTGCCCTCCCAATATCTGTGTGGCATAAAAAAGCCCAGTTTAACAGCTATTGCTAAACGCCGTTATGGGGAAAACCGCTGAAAGAAAGGGACAACAAAACAACTCGCAGACTAAGGCAGCTCAAGCTCAGCAAAGATTGGCGCATGGTCAGAAATCTGTGACCAAGGCGCCCCGTGCAAGACGCGGGCGCTACGCACAGCAAAACCGCGCTGATAGATACGATCCAGGCGCAACCAAGGGAAGACAGCGGGAAAAGTACGTGGTGGCGGCGTCATACGTGCTGCGCCATTTGCCCCAAGCTCGGGAATAGTTGTCATCTGCTGGCCATCGTTCGTAAACCCCTGTTTTAACCAGCGTGAAGGGGCTTTTAGACGAAACCGCTTTTTATCTAGGCCTTCGGGGGAAAAAGAAAAAACTTCGTATAAATTAAGCTGGTCGACAAATAATGGCGCCAATTTATTGGTCCAATCATTAAAATCACCCGCAATAATTAACGGCGCATGCTCTGGGACCAGGTCTTTGATGCGCTGTACTAGCGCTTGTGTCTGGCGTGTACGCCCACCCGCAAATAACCCCAGATGCACCACAATACAATGCACTGGCGTGTCATCAATCTCAACCACCGCGTGCAGCAAACCCCGCTGCTCTAAGCGATGATCTGAAACGTCTTGGTTTTCAAACTGTAAAATGGGATAGCGGGAGAGCAACGCATTACCATGATCCGTATGTTGGCGTACGGCATTACAACCATACGCCGTTTGCATGCTCAGCGCGGCAGCTAAAGACTCGTGTTGCGCATCTAAGGTAGCACGCCGCTCATTACGGCCTTGGACCTCTTGCAGAAACAATAAATCCGGTGCCAAATTGTAGAGCCCAAGCCGCAAGTCAGCTAACGATTCACGATTTCCCGTAGCTGAACGACCTTTGTGAATGTTATAGCTAACAACGCGGACAATGGACACACATGACTCCTATTAAACCGTAGGTTTAGGCTCCGTAGGACGCAAGCGGATATGTAGCTCTTTGAGCTGTTTCTCATCCACTGCGGAAGGCGCTTGAGTTAACAAGCACTGCGCACGCTGGGTTTTGGGGAAAGCAATAACATCGCGAATGGAGTCGGCCCCGGCCATCATTGTGACCATGCGGTCCAAACCAAAAGCGACCCCACCATGCGGCGGCGCCCCGTACTGCAAGGCATCAAGCAAGAAGCCAAATTTTTCACGGGCTTCGTTTTCATCAATGCCCAACGCGGCAAAGACTTTGCTTTGAACATCAGCGCGGTGAATACGCACGGAACCACCGCCCATTTCCCAACCATTCAATACCATATCATAGGCTTTGGCTAAGACTTTTTGGGGCTCGGTTGTGAGTAGGTCTTCGTGACCGTCTTTAGGGCTGGTAAAGGGGTGATGAGCGGCGACATAACGCTTGTCTTCCTCGTCGTACTCAAACATGGGGAAATCCACCACCCACAAGGGTTTCCAACCAGGGGTAAACAGACCGTTTTTGCGACCATGCTCACTGTGACCGATTTTAATGCGTAGCGCCCCGATCGCATCATTAACGACCTGAGTTTTGTCAGCACCAAAGAAAATCAAGTCGCCATCCTGCGCTCCGGTGCGCTCGATCAGCTGGCTAAGGGCGGTATCGTGAATGTTTTTTACAATAGGAGACTGTAGGCCACCAGGAATGGTTTTGGCATCGTTAACTTTGATGTAAGCCAGCCCTTTGGCGCCATAAATCCCGACAAATTTCGTGTAGGCATCGATCTCGCTGCGGGTCAGCTCGCCACCACCTGGAACACGCAGTGCTACGACGCGGCTGTTAGGGTCGTTGGCCGGACCGGAGAAAACTTTAAAGTCCACGTCTTTCATGAGGTCAGCCACATCGGTGAACTCGAGGTTAACGCGTAAGTCGGGCTTATCCGAACCAAAACGGTGCATGGCTTCTTGCCAAGTCATGGTAGGGAAAGGGTTAGGGAGCTCGACATCCAAAACCGTTTTAAAAACATGACGTACCATGTTTTCAAAAATCTCACGGATTTGTTCCTCGTTAAGGAAAGAGACCTCGCAGTCAATCTGTGTGAATTCTGGCTGGCGATCCGCGCGTAAGTCTTCGTCACGAAAGCATTTGGTGATTTGGTAGTAACGATCAAAGCCCGATACCATCAGCATCTGTTTAAATAGCTGTGGCGACTGGGGTAAAGCAAAGAATTCGCCGGGGTTAACACGAGATGGGACTAAATAGTCACGCGCGCCTTCGGGGGTGCTTTTGGTTAGCACGGGGGTTTCGATATCAATAAAACCTAAGTCGTCCAAGTAGTTGCGCACGGCACGTGTGACCTGATGGCGCAACATGAGGTTTTTTTGCATTTGGGGGCGACGTAAGTCCAAGACACGATGCGTTAAGCGCGTGGTCTCGGATAGGTTGTCGTCATCCAGCTGGAACGCAGGCGTTACAGAAGGATTAAGGATTTCGATTTCAGAGCACACCACTTCGACCTGACCAGAGGGTAGATCGGGATTAACCGTGCCCTCGGGGCGCTCACGGACCTCGCCAGTAATACGTAAGCAGTATTCATTACGGATGCGCTCGGCTGTGGCGAACATATCGGCATTGTCCGGATTAACCACCACCTGCGCTAAGCCAGCGCGGTCGCGTAAGTCGATAAAAATCACACCACCATGGTCGCGGCGGCGGTGAACCCACCCGAATAAGGTGACCGTTTGACCCAGATGTTGGGTGTTTAATTCGCCGGTGTAGCAGGTACGCATCTAGGATGACTCCAGTAAACTTGTAAACAATATAGGATTAAAAGGGCGCCGAGCGCCCTATGGTTTAGTCAGAGGAACCGCCGGATGGGGCACTATTGGATTTAGGGCCATCACGGAAATCGGTTACGTACCAACCATCACCTTTTAGTTGAAAGCCAGCGGCTGTGACCTGTTTTACGTAGGTTGACTGATTGCACGCGGGACAAACCGTCAGCACAGGATCAGACATTTTCTGTAAGACGTCTTGTTCATGATCACAAGCGCTGCATTTATAAGCATAAATAGGCACGACTAATCCTATAAATCAATAATCAAACAAACACAATGCGCTAATTTTAGCGCGTTTGCGCACCCAACGTACAGTGCTTGGGTACGCAACACCCAGTTTTCATTAAAAAGAGGTAGGTAATAAAAACATACCCGCCGCAATTAACGTGGGGACGGCTGCGGCCATTAACAAGCGCAAGGGAGAAAT
>NZ_JASLIX010000030.1:0-3252 GCF_030152715.1 Paenalcaligenes sp. | reverse complement strand
GGGCATAACCTTGTTGTGCTACCGCAAGCCCGCGCTGGTATTCTGCCCAGCGCGGATAGTTCACCAAAGGTTGGCGTAGCCGCACGTTAAGGTTAGTGGAGTCATAGCTAAGATCAGCGCGCTGCAAGCCCCCTAATATATTGGTGCGCTCACGCCAGCCTTTAACGCGATGATCGCTGTATGACCCTTGTAATTGGGGCAATAAACCAGCACGACTGATCTTTTTCTGTGCCTGCGACACACCAAACTGGCTGACCGCTGCTTTATAGTTAGGGTCATGGGTCAGCGCCATCTGCCATACGCTATACAAGTCCAACGGCGCGCTTTGCGCCCACACGGTGCTACTCAGGCACACGATAAGCCCTGCCCCTAAACGAAACAGGCGCTGCCAAATAAATCTAAATGTGGGTAAGCGTGGCTTTGTCATGCAAAAAGATGGGTTCGCCAAACAGAAATCAAAACAAGCATCATACCATTGCCATCTGGTTCTATCGCAACAAAAATAGGTAAGCAAGCTACAATATAACGGTCATTTCTGCTTGTTCACTATCGGGAGGAAGTCCGCGGTTATGCAACATATTTTAATTTTAGGTAAAGACGGACAGGTTGGTACAGAATTACAACGTAGTTTATCCGCGTTGGGAAAGGTGACGGCGCTAGGTCGTGACCGTGCTGATTTACAAGATGTGGGGGCATTACGTACTACGTTGGCACAGATTCAACCCACCGTGATCGTGAACGCCGCTGCCTATACAGCCGTGGATAAAGCGGAGTCCGATCAAGCCACCGCGCAGCGTATCAACGCCGAAGCCATTGGTCGTATTGGGCAGTTTGCTTATGAGAACCATGCTTTGGTGGTGCATTATTCCACCGATTATGTATTTGATGGTAAACAAACTACCCCCTATACCGAAAAAGACCGACCGGATCCACAAAACGTCTATGGTCAAACCAAACTGGATGGGGAAATCGCCCTGCGCCACAGCGGCTGTGAGCAGTTGATATTTAGAACCAGTTGGGTGTTTGCGGGGCATGGTAATAATTTTTTGCGCACGATGATGCGTTTAGCCATGCAGCGCGAGCAGCTCACAGTGGTAGACGACCAGTTTGGGGCGCCGACCTCGGCCGAGCTGATCGCAGATGTAACCGCTCTGGCTATTTGGGCACATCGCCGTGGGCAAATGCCTTCGGGGCTGTATCATTTAACGGCCGCTGGGCAAACCAGTTGGCATGGCTTTGCCCGCTATATTGTGCAACAAATGTTAGCTCATGGCATGCAACCCCGCGTACAACCAGATCATGTTTTAGCTATCCCGTCATCCGAATACCCAACGCCTGCCACTCGCCCTGCGTTTTCCCTTTTGGATAGCAGCTTGTTACAAGAACAGCTGGACTTGCAATTACCACACTGGCAAACTCATGTACGACGTGCCGTAGCACAATTAGCTCCGTTTGCTCAGCTTTAACCCCTATTACAAGATATTAAATATAATGAATCACAAAGGTATTATTTTAGCCGGCGGGTCTGGTACACGATTACACCCAGCCACGCTAGCGATTAGTAAACAGCTTTTACCTATTTACGATAAACCCATGATTTACTACCCGCTTTCTACGCTCATGTTAGCGGGTATACGCGATATTTTGGTGATCTCTACACCGCAGGACACGCCTCGGTTTGAGCAACTGCTTGGTGATGGTTCACAATGGGGATTAAATTTATCCTACGCTGTGCAACCAAGCCCCGATGGCTTAGCTCAAGCCTATACGATTGGGGCGAATTTTGTGGGTAATCATCCTTCTGCTTTAGTGTTGGGCGACAACATTTTCTATGGACATCATTTTCATAAGCTCTTGCAAAGCGCCTGCCAGCGACAAAGTGGCGCCACTGTGTTTGCCTATCATGTTCACGACCCTGAGCGCTATGGCGTGGCAGAATTCGATCACACAGGAAAGGTTCTGTCCTTAGAGGAAAAGCCAGCACAACCTAAATCTAATTATGCCGTCACGGGATTGTATTTTTATGACAATCAGGCTGTGGATTTAGTACGGGATCTGAAGCCTTCTGCACGCGGTGAATTAGAGATTACCGACCTAAATAAATTGTACCTTGCCCAGAATCAGCTTCATGTCGAGATCATGGGGCGGGGCTATGCTTGGCTTGATACCGGCACGCACGAATCCCTACTGGACGCCAGCCAGTTCATTGCTACGATTGAAAGCCGTCAAGGGCTAAAAGTATCCTGTCCAGAGGAAATCGCTTATCGTCAGGGCTGGATCGATGCCGAGCAGCTACAACGTTTAGCCACACCACTGGCTAAAAATGGCTATGGTCAGTATTTAATGGGGTTATTAAAATGAAAGCCACCGCTCTTGCTATTCCCGACGTGTTCCTGATCGAGCCCAAGGTATTTGGGGACGAACGCGGTTTCTTTTTTGAGAGCTTTAATCACCGCCAGTTCGAAAAAGCCATCGGCCGCACGGTTAAGTTTGTGCAGGACAATCACTCTAAATCTGTGCAACACGTGTTGCGTGGGCTGCATTTCCAAACCCAACAGCCTCAGGGCAAGCTGGTACGCGTGGTGCAGGGCAAGGTCTTTGATGTGGCGGTGGATATTCGCCCCGATTCGCCCACCTGTGGGCAGTGGGTAGGGGCGCATTTGTCAGCCGAAAATAAACACCAGCTCTGGGTACCCGAAGGATTTGCACATGGTTTTGTGGTGCTGTCCGAGAGTGCCGAGTTTTTATATAAAACCACGGATTACTATGCCCCACAGTTTGAGGCGGGCATTGCTTGGAACGACCCTGATTTAAATATTGATTGGCCTTTTACAGGGGATCCTATCCTATCTGCTAAAGATCAAAATGCGATGAGCCTTCAAGATTATTTAAAAACCTTACCTATATAACATAATCTATACTCTAACTGCCAATTGGAAAATATATGCGTATCCTTGTAACTGGAGGAGCAGGTTTTATTGGATCTGCAGTGATTCGCCATTTAATCGATCACACGACTTTTCATGTCGCTAATCTAGATAAACTCACCTACGCGGGCAATGTGGCGTCTTTAGCTCACGCTAAAGACGCCGATCGCTATACCTTTTATCATCATGACATTTGCGATGCTCAAGCGGTGGCACGTATTTTTTCAGAATTTAAACCCACGACCGTCATGCATTTAGCGGCCGAATCGCACGTGGATCGATCGATTACAGGGCCCGGTGCGTTTATTCAAACCAATATTGTAGG
>NZ_JASLIX010000137.1:0-2796 GCF_030152715.1 Paenalcaligenes sp. | reverse complement strand
TGGGGTTGGAATAGTCTTGGCGTTTGCCCGTTTAGGAGGGATGGCATCGCCCGTTGTTGCTGGGCATTTGCTGCAAGCAAACTGGTCCGTGACGAGCCTATATTGGTTATACGCGGGTACTCTGTTAGTGGCAGCGCTATTTTTGCAAGGTTTTTTAGCGCAGCAACGAGAAGCACGTGTCCCATTACGCGTTGATGGGCTCGCCTTGGTCAAAGAATAGGCGACTGGATATTGGTTTAAGCCATGCTTGGCTGCCTACGTGTAGTCCTAATGTGTGAAAGTGGTGCTTGCTCAGTTCGGCATGCACCGCTTCATTGCTGTATGGGGTGCGTAGTACCAGTCGTGCGGTAGGGCCGACCACGGAAATCATTTCAATACGCGCAGCGAGCGCCTGACTTTGTTTTTCGTTAAGAATCTCTAAGTCGTGTGGACGCACATATGCATAGGCCTGTTGCGTCTGCGGTGGGACGTCCGTGGTGAGCGGTAGCCGTAAATCACCAATGTGTGCGTGCCCCGCTTGTATACGTGCTGTAAAACGATTGACTTGGCCAAGAAACTCGTAAACAAAGGGACTAGCAGGATGATCGTAGACTTGTTCGGGGCTGCCGTCTTGTTCTACGCGGCCTTGATTAATGACGATGACTCGGTCGGACACTTCCAAGGCTTCTTCTTGATCGTGTGTGACAAATACACTTGTGATGTGAAGTTCGTCGTGTAGGCGTCGCAGCCAGTGACGCAGTTCAGTGCGGACTTTAGCATCTAGAGCACCAAAGGGTTCATCAAGTAGTAACACTTTAGGCTCAACCGCCAGTGCGCGAGCTAAGGCGATGCGTTGGCGTTGCCCCCCAGAAAGTTGTGAGGGATAGCGCTGGGCAGCCCAGTCGAGTTGCACCATTTCGAGAAGCCGCATGACATGCTGGTGGATCTGGGTTTTATGAGGGCGCAAACGGCGTGGGCGCACTGTCAGGCCATAGGCGACGTTTTCAAACACACTCATATGTTTAAAAAGAGCGTAATGCTGAAAGACAAAGCCTACCCCACGTTGGCTTACGGGCAGGTCAGTGGTATCTTGGCCATGGAAAAAAATTCGTCCCTGATCAGGTCGTTCTAGCCCAGCGATAATACGTAGCAAGGTGGTTTTACCTGAGCCCGAGGGGCCTAAGAGAGCGGTAAGCTCTCCCTCATTTAGGGCTAGGCTGATATCATCTACGGCAACAAAATTTCCAAATCGTTTGCTGATGCGATCTATTTTTATGCTCATGTTTTATTTTCCTTAGCGATAAGGGAGTAAGGACGTGTATCGAGCCACTCCACAATCCCTTTGATAGCAAGAGTGATCAAAGCTAAACCGGTTAAGAGGGAGGAAACGGCAAACGCAGCAGTAAATAGGTATTCGTTATAGAGGACTTCGATATGCAAAGGCATGGTGTTGGTTTCACCTCGAATGCGTCCGGAGACCATTGCCACCGCTCCAAACTCGCCAAGCGCGCGTGCGTTGCAAAGAATCACGCCATAGATCAGCCCCCATTTGATATTTGGTAAAGTGACATACCAAAATGTTTTCCAGCCATTTGCACCTAAAGAAAGAGAGGCCTCTTCTTCGTCTTTGCCTTGTTGCTGCATTAGTGGGATTAGCTCACGTGCGATAAAAGGTAGGGTGCCAAAAGCCACAACGAAAATAATGGCAGGTACTGCAAAAATAATGCGTAATTCATGGGCAGCGAGCCAGGGGCCGAGCCAGCCTTGGGTGCCAAATAAAATGATAAAAATCAGCCCCACCACGACCGGAGAAATAGCAAAAGGCATATCAATAAAAGAAATTAAGATCGCTTTGCCTCGAAACTCAAATTTTGTGATGGCCCACGCTGCGGCAACGCCAAAAACGAAGTTGATGGGGACGACGATGGCGACCACAAATAAAGATAGTTGAATAGCGGCTACGGCATCTGGTTCTGTAATCGCATCCCACCAAACGCGCAGACCTTGTTCAAAAGCACCATAGAGCACCACAGCCAAAGGTAAAACTAAAAAAATAGCTAAAAAAACCAAAGCAATAAAAGTAAGTAACCAGCGTATGGCAGGCGACTCTGTTGTGGGCGCATGCCAGCGAGCAGGTAGAGTGGAAGTAGCGGTAAGGGTTTTCATAACGTGGTTCGATTGCGATGTTGTGTCCACCATTGCAGTCCGTTAATCAGGAGTAAGAGCAAAAAGGCGGTGATGAGCATTACCGTACCGATCGCCGCGGCGCCGGGGTAGTCATATTGCTCGGCTTTGCTCATAATAAGTAGTGGGGTGATTTCTGTACGGTAGGGGAGGTTTCCAGAAATAAAAACCACAGAGCCATATTCCCCCACGGCTCGAGCAAAAGCTAAGGCATAACCGGTTAATAGCGCCGGCAGTAAGGAGGGGAAAATCACACGTCGTAGGGTAGCAAAACGGCTAGCACCCAAGCAGGCAGAGGCTTCTTCTAACTCGATATCTAGATTTTCTAATACAGGTTGTACGGTGCGCACGACAAAAGGCAAGCCTATATAGGTAAGGGCGATGACCACTCCTAATTGGGTATAAGCGATGCGTAGGCCAAAAACTTGTAGGTATTGCCCAACCCAGCCTGTAGAAGCATACAGGGTGACTAAAGCGATACCGGCAACAGCCGTAGGCAGAGCGAAGGGAAGGTCCACTAAGGCATCGACGAGCTTTTTAGCAGGAAAAGGATAGCGAACCAGTACCCACGCGACGATACCGCCAAACACCACATTAATGGTGGCTCCGATGAGTGAGGCACCAAAAGAGAGG
>NZ_JASLIX010000103.1:0-17260 GCF_030152715.1 Paenalcaligenes sp. | reverse complement strand
TTTGCCAGAAAAGGCGGCGGCAATTAAATCCCCACGTGGGGTTTCTGGCTCGATACGTATAAAAGAATGAAAGGCAGCAATATAATACAATAATGGCAACGCAGGGCTGTCGCTCGTGTTTTTTTCACGTAAAATAGCGCGCAAAGCTAAACAAGCCTCATGAAAAGCCGCACTATAGGGCAGGTTTTGCCAAGCAAGTTGTAGGCGTTTGGTGGGGTGGTCTTTATATTTTTTTAGTTGTTGGCGCCATGCTTTGCCTAGGCCTTGGAGCACAACGGGTAGAGGCTGACCAGGATCATAATGAAACCATGGGCTGTCAGTTTGATGATTTAGCTGGATCCCAAAATGCGCTAAAGCTTGCTGCAATGGCATAAGCTTAACGCCAGTGTGATGGTTTTGTAATTGTTGTTGAAGCTGTTTTAAAAGGGGCTTAATGTCAGCAGGTAGGGGCAGCTGTTGCAATTGTTGAATGAGCTGCTGATAACGTTGTAGTAGCTCAGGCGCTGGCGTGGTCTTATATTGGATTAGCTGTTGCCAGCTTTCGCGCAAGGCCACGATCACAGCATGAGCAGCTTGAAGTGATTTGGCGTAAATCAGTTTGCATGGCATTGTCATTCTATAAGCCTAATTAGGTTAGCATGATATTAGCCTAGCATAATTTATATTATGGGTTCAGCCTAAAACCTTCGCAGGCCCCCCATTTGTTTTTTCGATGTAGCCAAATCGTATCACAAGCCCGACATTTAAATTTTGCTTCAAAATTCTCACCTTTTATCGGGATATATTCACTACAAAGGTGTAATTCTGGATGAGGGGGTGTGGCTGCTACAGCTACAGGTAATGTCAAGCAAGCGTCACACAGAGTACGAGTCACTACCATTTGCATAACACAGATCCTCCTAGAGAAAATGAATAGATGTAAATAGCTTAACGAATTATTTTGTGTAAATGAGAATCCCAAAGAGATTTACTCATTTTTGTACATGATTTGTTGTTTTTAAGGATTGGAACGAGGCAAAATAGGGTTTTATTTTTTTTAGTACGGTTTTTTTATCGGTATTGACGAAAGTATTTAGTTAATCCATTTTTCGCAGACATCGCGACATAAGGTGTATCCCTTGATACGTTTAGAACATATCAATAAAAACTATGTCTCAGGCACCAAAACAGTGGTGGCTTTGGACGATATTAATTTACAGATTCAAGCGGGAGAGGTTTTTGGCATTATTGGACGCTCAGGTGCCGGAAAAAGCACCTTGATTCGCATGCTGAATCTCTTAGAACGACCCAGCAGTGGACGAGTTTGGTTACAGGACCAGGATATTAGTGCTTTAGCCGAGCCCCAACTACGCCAAGTACGTCAAAAAATTGGGATGGTGTTCCAGCATTTCAATTTGTTGCAGATGCGTACCGTGTTGGATAATGTATGTTTTCCGTTACGGCTAGCGGGGCTAACGCGTGCGCAACAAAAAGCACGGGCATTAGAGGTGTTAGAGCTTGTGGGTTTGCAAGATCATGTGCATAAATACCCACGCCAGCTTTCTGGTGGGCAACAGCAGCGTGTAGGGATTGCGCGAGCATTAGCGAATCACCCTCAGCTACTGCTTTGCGATGAGGCTACTTCAGCTTTAGACCCTGAAACGACGCAGTCTATTTTGCGGTTGCTGGCACAAATCAACCAGGATTTAGGGCTAACGATCGTGCTAATTACGCATAGTATGGATGTGATTCGACGCATTTGTGATCGGGTGGCGGTGATTGATGCGGGGAAGCTTGTGGAGCAGGGAGAGGTATTAGATGTGTTCCTACATCCACAACATGCGGTCACCCAGTCTTTGCTGTCTGAAAGCGGGGTAGAGGCCGAAGGGTGGCAGGATATGGCGGCCGAAGTGCAAGGGCGCCTATTGCGTTTGAGTTTTACCGGCTCATCGACAGCCACTCCTTTATTAAGTCAAATTAGTCGTGATTACCAGCTAGATTTAAGCATTTTGCAGGGAGCTGTCAGTCGTATTAAAGATGTGCCTTATGGGCAGTTAGTTGTAGCGGCTAACGGTGATTTATCCCGATGGTCACAGGTTGAAACCCTATTAGCCCAACAAGGCGTTGCTTGCGAGGTATTACGTCCATGAGCTTTGATAATCTTGATTGGCCCCTAATTCTTGAGGCCACCCTTGATACGTTGTTGATGACAGGGTTTTCGCTCTTGTTTACGGTTTTAATTGGTTTGCCTTTAGGTGTGATTTTGTTTCTTACTGCCAAAGGGCAGCTTTTAGAAAACCGGGTTACGTATCAGTCATTATCATTGGTTGTGAATGTCTTACGCTCGGTGCCATTTTTAATTTTATTGATCGTGATGATTCCGTTAACGCGTGTTTTAGCCGGAACGTCTTTAGGTGTACAAGGATCAATACCGCCTTTAGTAGCAAGTGCGGCGCCTTTTTTTGCGCGCTTGGTAGAAAATGTACTGCGTGAGCTTGATCCAGGCGTTTCTGAAGCTTGTCGCGCGATGGGGGCTAATTCACGGCAGACCGTACTCATGGCCTTATTGCCAGAGGCTACAACAGGGATTTTAGCTGCAATTGTGGTCACAGCGATTACCCTAGTAGGTTATTCGGCGATGTCAGGCGTTATCGGTGGCGGGGGCTTGGGGGATCTTGCACTACGCTTTGGTTATCAGCGTTACCAAAGCGATGTGATGTTAGTTACTGTGTTGATCTTAGTTGTTTTAGTGCAATTGCTTCAAATGTTTGGTGATAAGCTAGCTGCTATGATTCATAGTAAGACACAATAATTCATTCGATTTACTTTTAGGAGCACCATTCATGAAAAAATTGATTCCCGCTTTTGCCCTATCGCTGGCTGCGTTAGCGGTTGGTTCAGCCCATGCGGGTAAACTGACTGTGGCTGCCACCCCCGTACCACATGCGGAGCTGCTCGAGTTTGTGAAGCCGACGCTTGCGGAACAAGGGGTAGAGCTTGATATTAAGGTATTTACCGACTATGTACAGCCCAATGCTCAGGTGGCTGATGGGCATTTGGATGTGAACTTTTTCCAGCACAAGCCCTATTTAGATACTTTTAATAAAGAACATAAAACCGAGTTGGTCTCTATTGGCTTGGTGCATGTAGAGCCCTTTGGTGCTTATTCGAAAAAAATCAAAGCGCTATCTGAATTAAAAGACGGGGCTTTGGTGGCATTGCCTAATGATCCTTCTAATGGTGCTCGTGCTTTATTATTATTACAACAGCAAGGGCTGATTGAGCTAAAAGACCCTGAGAATATTTTAGCTACCTCGCGGGATATTGTAAAAAACCCCAAAAAGCTCAAATTTAAAGAGCTAGAGGCAGCTACTTTGCCACGTGTACTAGCAGATGTGGATTTGGCGTTGATTAATACCAACTATGCGTTAGAAGCGGGATTAAATCCATTAAATGATGCCCTATTTATCGAGGGTGCTGACTCGCCTTATGCCAACATTGTGGCCACCACAGCGGATAAAGCGGATAATGAGGATGTGAAAAAGCTCATGCAGGCATTGCATTCTGATGCAGTGCGTCAGCAGATTACAGAGCAGTACAAAGGCGCAATTGTGCCGGCATTCTAAGTAGCCTACCATAGTAAAAAAGCCATCGTGATCACGATGGCTTTTTTATTGGCTGGGCTGTGTGACTAGCGTACGTTAATAATTCGCATAGCCGCTGCTTTTTGGCTGCCTTCAGGGAAGACTTGGATGGTAATTTGACGTGCAGTCATACCAGAGGGCAGCTCTACAGAGCCTTGTGCATGTAGATAATGTCCAAACTCTACGGCAACCGGCTCTAAGTCTATATGGCCGGTACGTCCGTTGGGGTAACGTCCCATAACATTAAATTTCATTGTGCCTTTGAATGTAGATGCTTTTTCATCGTCTTGCATTAGCAAAACGTTATAGTCTAGCTCGGCACTATTGTTTTTAAATTCGGCTGCGCGTATACCTGGAGAGGTGCCACGCGGATCGGCCGGGATAGCACGGGCAAATAAGGCAAGGTCTCGCTCTAGGGCCGCCACAATACTGTCATGACGCTCCAGCTTATCTTTGATAGTGGCGACTTGGCTCAGGCTATCATCGCGCTCACGCTCAGCAAGAGTAATTTGTGACTGCAAGCGCTGGTTTTCTGCTTTAACACTATTAAGCTCATCATGTAGCTGTTGTGATTGTTCGACCGTAAGCATAGGTGGGCCATAGCTTTTTTGAACAAAAAGTAAACCTCCCGCACCTAAGACCATGCCGGTAATCATTAACACTAACCAACGAGGGATACGACGTTTGCGTCGGGTGTAGCCATAGGCGGTGGGTTTAAATACGGGTCGTTTGGAACCTAGCATGGGGCAAATTGTTCCTGTAAAGATTGGAGGAAATAAGATCAATGCAAAAATGCCGAGCGGCTGCCAGAAATCATAGCCTGTTCAAGCTAATGAGCCAAGCTTTGTTCTATTTGTTGCAATCTTTCGGGTGTGCCTACATCTTGCCATTGTCCTTGATAAAGGCTACCGAGGACTTTTTGCTGTTGAATGGCTTGATGGAGAGGTTCACGTAATGGCGTAGGCACCTCTGCATTTACTTGATCAAAAAACCGTGGGCTAAATACACCCATACCGCTATAGGTATAGCTGGTTGTCGAGGTTTTAGACTGTATGTACCCATGTGCTAGGTCAAAATCGCCCTCGCGGTGATGCGAAGGGTTAGGGACAAGCAATAAGTGCGCTAGCGCCTGCTGTTGGTGTAAGCGTTGAGCTAAATAGGGTGCGACGCGACAATCCCAGTCCGTCCATACATCCGCGCTGATGACAAGAAAAGGGTGTTCACCCAGTAAAGGTAACGCTTTTTTTATGCCGGCAGCGGTTTCTAGAGCGGTGGGTTCAGCAGAGTATTGGATGTGTACACCAAAACGGCTGCCATCGCCTAAATAGGCCTCTATTTGCTCACCTAGCCAAGCGTGGTTAATCACAATATTAGTAATCTCTGCCTGGGCTAAACGTAAAAGATGCCACTCGATTAAGGCTTTGCCGCCAACTTTTAATAAGGGTTTGGGGGTATGGTCAGTAAGTGGGCGCATCCGTGCGCCCCGACCAGCCGCTAAAATCATAGCTCGCATGGTATTAAATAGTCATTCCTAATACGGTTTGTTTGTTTTCTAAGCGGTCAAAGAGGCGACGTA
The DNA here is from genome assembly GCF_030152715.1 of Paenalcaligenes sp. Taxonomy (NCBI): domain Bacteria; kingdom Pseudomonadati; phylum Pseudomonadota; class Betaproteobacteria; order Burkholderiales; family Alcaligenaceae; genus Paenalcaligenes; species Paenalcaligenes sp. Next base: position 12,061 of record NZ_JASLIX010000103.1, on the reverse strand, counting down.
ACGCATTGAATTCGTCATAACGAATAAAGACTTGACGCAAATACTGACAAACGCGTGGGATATGATCCAAATAGTGGTGTTTTTGATCACGCAAAGAAAGGCGGCTAAATACACCTAATATACGCAAATTGCGTTGTACGCTCATCCATTCATACGCTCGGTGAAACTCTGCAAAGTCTTCAGCGATAGCTAGGCCGGCATGGTGAGCGGCTTGCCAATAGCGAATTGCCCAATCTAATTGCTGTTCCTCATCCCAGCTATAGCGAGCATCCATTACTAGGGAGGCGATATCATAGGTGATAGGGCCGATGACGGCATCCTGAAAGTCAATGACGCCAGGCCGTAGGGATGCATCTGTAGGCATCATGAGATTAGGTGAATGAAAGTCCCGATGCACTAAAACCTGGCCGTGCTGTACATTATCTTGGACTAGACGCTTAAATAGTGTGTCTAGGCTTTGTTTTTCTGTATCGCTTAGTTCGGTTTTGCAATAACCTTTGATATACCATTGCTCAAATAGCTGCAGCTCTTCTAACATACGGTTGGCATCATAGACCGGCAAGCCAGTAGGATCTGCGTGCTGCATACGTACTAGCTCCTTGATAGTGAGACGGTAGAGAGCTTGTAACGCACTTGAGTCCATAGGGGACTGTAGCGTTTGGTAGAAGTTTTGTGTGCCCAAATCGCTGAGTAACATAAAACCCAAGTCTAGATCATAAGTGAGTATGTCGGGCACTCGTACACCAACATTAGCTAGGCGTGCTTGTATATCAATAAAGGCAGCGTTATTTTCCTGGCTTGGTGGTGCATCCATAATAATATATGAGGTATCCACGTGGGAAACTCGGAAATAACGTCTAAAGCTAGCGTCGCTTGAGGCCGGCTGTAGCTGCTGGGGATCAATTTGATAAGTTGGTGCTAACGTGGCGAGCCAATGTTTGAGTTGTTGTTGACGTAGGACTGCAGGATCTTGCATAAATAAAAGACTCTAAGCTAATAAATTTTAACGGTTTAGGTGCCGCGATACGCTCGGCTTCACTATAATAGCGATTTGTGATGCTAAATAGGTATCAAAGATACATAGCGAATCATTTTCTAAGGACACAAACGTTGTGCGATCAGGTTGGTACACCCTTATGATTTTAGCGGGTTTAGTCGTAAATAATACGCTAAAACCGGCTTTGGCTTCAGAACCGCATGTTCCTCGACTAAAGGCGGCCTCGCATTTGCAGGTGCAGTCTTTGGCTGAGGACGACATGACTGTATTTTTTACGGGTGATGTACTTGAGCGCACAGAAAATGGAACTGTTTTACTGAAAGGGGATGCTCAAGTCCGTCGTGTTGATTCGATTGCTAAAGGCGAAAAAATCGAATATCACCCTAACTCTGGTGATTTACGAATCCGAGGTCAAGGCAAGCTCCTTCGCGAGGGCAGTTTAATTCAAAGTGAGCATATTGATTACAACATCCAAAATGAAACGGGTGCGATACAAAGCCCTCGCTTCGTATTTGGGGGATCTGGGGGTTCTGGCTCGGCGGAGCAGGCTGATTTGCTATCTAAAAATCACTTGCGTATGAAAACCGTGGAATACACGGGTTGTCCGTGTCCTGCCCCTTCTTGGTTTATACGCGCCCCACAAGTCGATTTATATAATGATAAAAATACGGGGGTAGCTAAACATGGGGTGTTGTATTTTAAAAATGTTCCTATTTTATACTCGCCTTATTTGGCTTTTCCCCTACGAGAGGAGCGCAAAAGCGGTTTTTTGGTGCCATCCTATGGGTATTCATCGAATAGTGGTTTAGAGTTCTCCATTCCTTATTATTTTAATATTGCCCCAAATTACGATGCTACGTTAACACCGCGCGTCTTAAGTAAACGAGGGGTACAGCTGCAAGGAGAGTTCCGTTATTTAGGCAAGCAGCATCAAGGCCAGCTCACGGGTACCTATTTAGCCAATGACAATAAAACGGACACAGATCGTTGGTACTTTGCCGCGGAACACCAGCATCATATTGGGGGTGGCGTCGGCTTTGCTTATAACTATCGTCGGGTTTCAGATGATGATTATTTCCGAGACTTATCTACTTTTGGGATTAACCAAGCCTCGGTGACAGAGCTATTAAGCAATGCTCGTTTTACCTGGAGCGGAGCGAAGTATTTTAATGCGGCTTTATCGGTTTCTAAATACCAGACGCTGCAGGATGCAGAAAGAAGGTATCGTCGCCCTGAATACGATCGGTTGCCGCAGTTTAGGTTGACTGGGAAACGATATAACTGGGGCGGTTTCGATGTGCAGACCGAAAATCAGGCGACTCGTTTTGTAATGCCTTATTACTCGGGGAGTGTCAATAAGTTTGATGCCTATAGGCGTATTCGCTTAGCACCAAATAGCACACGAATATCCTCTTATACAACAGTGGCTTATCCTATCGTGCGCCCGGGTTGGTATGTCACTCCTAAATTTGGCTTGCACTTAAGTCATTATGATACGGACTGGAAATCTGTTAATAATGTGGCTCAGCGCAACTTAGCTCGTAACGTTGGGCGTGTGGTGCCGATATCTTCTCTGGATATGGGGATGACATTTGAGCGTGATACGCGGCTTTTTGGGATTGACTCGATCCAAACACTAGAGCCACGGCTGTATTATTTATATGTTCCTTATCGGGATCAAAACGATATTCCAAATTTAGATACCAGCGTCGCTACATTCAATTTTTCTCAAGCCTTTAGTGAGAATATTTATAGTGGTGGTTGGGATCGTATTGCCAATGCTAACCAGTTAACTATGGGGCTCTCTACTCGTTGGTTAGATAGTGATACGGGATTTGAGCGAGTACGCTTAGAGGCCGCACAGCGTTTTCACTTTACTAACCAGAAGGTATTCTTGCATAATTTTACAGCACATGAATATCCCCCAGAGCGCACACGTTCTGACTATTTGTTTGGTGCTTATGCTGCGCTCACTGATCAGTTTCATGTACGTTTTGATGCACAGCTTAACCCTGAATCCCGTGATCGAAACCGTATGAGCGCAGGGGTACGCTGGCAGCCTAAACGTCTAGCAACGATAGCGGCTTCGTATCGTTATGAACGAGATCCTCGCGCCTTTGACAATCCTCAATATCAATTTGTTAATAACGACGAGCGAACCAAAGAGCAAATTTCTTTAACCACACAGTGGCCATTGTCAAATAAACTGTATGGTTTAGGTAGGGTTGATTACTCTATTCAAGAAAAACGCAGTACGCAGACGATTTTTGGATTGGAGTATAAGGGTGACTGTTGCTGGACGGGGCGTTTTGTGCTCCAGCGCTATGCTGTCTCCGCCCAAAAAAGTAACAGTGCTGTATTTTTACAGTTAGAACTCTCTGGTTTAGGTTCTATTGGGACAAATCCAATGAGCCTATTGCGAGAGCGTATTGTAGGCTATAAGCCTGTAACGCCATCCATCCCAGAAAAAACCGTTTTTGAGAGGTACGAATAATATGCAGTTACAGCAATTAACGCGCCAAGTCGTGTTTTGTTTAATGACTATTGGCGGCGTTGCCAATGTAGAGCTTGCTATGGCGCAGCCCCTTACCGACTCCCAGGGTTATGTGGATGGAATTGCAGCGGTAGTTAACCAAGATGTCATCACTTTGCGTCAGGTCAATGCCGAGGTCGCAGAGGTGACAAAAAACCTGCGTGCGCAAAAAATTCCAGTTCCCGATGAGGAAATCTTACAGCGTCAGGTTTTGCAACGGTTGATCGATGAGCGTTTAATACGCCAAGAAGCGTTACATATGGGGTTTAACCCAGACCAAATTGATCCCTTAGAAGCGGCGGAGCTGATCGCAAATCGTAATCAGATGTCCTTAGCTCAATTGCGTCAGGAGATTGAAAAAGGCGGTTTACAGTGGGAAACTTATTTGCGAAGCTTGCGCCAGGAAGTCTTAATAGATCGTATTCGTCAGCAAGTCATTGACCCACGGATTAGTATTTCCGATTCGGAGATTGATGCGTTACTAAAAAGCCAAGGCATTGATCCGGCTTCGACCAAACAACCAGCACAGGCTAATGAAATCCTCGAGGTGGCACAGATACTCGTGCGTATACCCGAGGGGGCAAGTCAAGCTACACAAGCAGAGCTTAAACAAAAGGCGGAATCATTATTACGTCAGGTGCGATCAGGGGCTGATTTTGCTGGTGTAGCGGCAGCCTCTTCTGATGGTCCGGAAGCATTGCAGGGTGGTGTGCTGGGAGCAAGGCCTTTAGAGGGATGGCCGGATGTATTTGCGTCAGCACTAAAAGATACGGCCACAGGTCAGGTAACAGACGTGGTGCGCAGTGGGGCAGGCTATCATATTTTAAAAGTACTTAATCGCTCTCAAGCGGGCAATGCGCAATCGGCAGAGGCTGATTTCTTAGTAACCCAAACGCGGGCTAGTCACATTTTGATTAAATTTAATCAGATCACAAGTGATGAGCAGGCCAAAGAGCGCATTGATCAAATTGCTTATCGTTTACGCAATGGTGAAAATTTTGAGGAGCTCGCTCGCGCCTATTCCGAAGATGCTTCTGCTCCGCAAGGGGGGAGTTTAGGCTGGTTGAGTCCAGGGGAAACAGTACCGGCATTTGAGCAGGCTATGGATGCTTTGGCGGTAGGGCAGGTTAGCGCCCCCATTCGTTCACAGTTTGGTTGGCACATTATTCGCGTTGATGAGCGCCGTGACCGTAACGTTGGTAATGAGTTCCGACGTATGCAAGCTCGCCAAATGTTACATCAACAGCGCGTAGAGCCCGCTTTTGATGACTGGCTTAGCCAAATTCGTAGTCAAGCATACATTGATAATCGTTTAGATCCTGAGCTAAGCTCAGGGCGTCGCAAATAGGATTTACATGCAACATCATCAGGCGCGTAAGCGCTTTGGACAAAATTTTTTGCACGATGAGGGGGTTATCCACCAAATTGTGCGTGCGATTGATCCTCAACCAACAGATAAACTGATTGAAATTGGTCCTGGGATGTCAGCGTTAACGCAGCCATTAACACAGGCAGTAGATCAGCTTACTGTGATTGAAATCGACCGTGACTTAGTCGCTTTTTTAGAAAGAAAATACCGTCCTGAGCAGCTTCAGATTATTTCCGCGGATGTGCTCACCGTGGACTTTAGTCAGTTTGGGTCGGGCTTACGTATAGTCGGTAATTTGCCCTATAACATCTCGAGCCCTTTGTTGTTTCATTTGATGCAATATGCGGATCAGGTCTTGGATCAGCATTTTATGCTGCAAAAAGAGGTCATTGATCGTATGGTGGCTCAGCCTGGGGATGCCGCTTATGGGCGTTTATCCGTGATGCTGCAGTCGCGATATCGGATGGTTAAATTATTTGATGTAGGGCCAGAGGCCTTTGATCCAGCACCTAAGGTGACATCAGCGGTGGTACGGATGCGACCGTTAAAAGCGGATCGTCTTCAAGCCAAAGATGAGGCGGTGTTTGCCCAAGTGGTAGCCAAAGCCTTTAGTCAGCGGCGAAAAATGTTGCGGCGGGTTTTAGCAGACTGGGCCCCCCAGATTAACTGGGAAGCTGTTGGCATTGATCCCACCGCCAGAGCAGAGCAAGTGAGTCTGGCTCAGTACATTGCGCTTAGCGACGCACTGACGCCATTATTAGCAGCACCTTAAGCAAAAAACCAGTAGCTGACAGCGATAGCGGCGCTGATACCGGCAGCGTCGGCAATTAGCGCGCAGGGGATGGCATGCCGAGCGCGTTGGATACCGACCGCACCAAAATACACAGCAAGAACATAAAAAGTGGTTTCCGTGCTGCCCTGAAAGGTGGCAGCCAATAAGGCGGCAAAACTGTCCACACCATGGTGCTGCATGGTTTCTATTAATAGCGCCCGAGCCGCACCACCAGAAAATGGCTTCATCAGAGCTGTGGGCAGAGCATCAACAAAACGGTTATCCACGCCTAGGCTATCCACTACCCAACGAATCCCGCTAAGTGCTATTTCTAAGGCGCCTGAAGCTCGTAATAGACCAATAGCACAGAGCATGGCCAGCAAATAAGGCAGTAGATTTTTGGCTACGTCAAAGCCTTCTTTGGCGCCCTCTATAAACTGGTCATACAAGGCCTGTTTTTTACGCCAACCAGCCCATAAAAAGAGAGCAATGACCCCTAATAAGCTCAGGTTGCCGAGTAGGGATGAAAAGTGATTCAGAGCCGCTGCGCTTAGAGTAGCGAGACTGGCAATAAATAGCCCCAGCAAAAGTAGCAGTGAGCCCAACCAGAGTAAGAGTATTGGATCGCCTAGGCGTATGCGTTGTACCAGAGCGACGGCGAGCAGCCCAGCTAAGGAAGAGGCGGTTGTCGCTAATAAAATGGGTAAAAAAACCAAGGTGGGATCGGCAGCGCCCTGCTGTAGCCTATACATAAAAATACTAATAGGCAATAAGGTGAGCGAGGACGTATTTAAGACCAAAAATAGGATTTGAGCATTTGTTGCTGTTTTAGCATCTGGGTTCAGCTCTTGCAGGGCACGCATGGCGCGTAACCCAATTGGGGTGGCGGCATTATCTAAGCCTAGCCCATTAGCAGCAAAGTTTAGGGTGATTAAACCCAGAGCGGGATGTCCTGCTGGAACGCCTGGCATTAAGCGTGTAAATAGGGGGGTAAGCCAGCGAGCGAGCTTTTCAATAAGACCGGCTTTTTCTGCGATGCGTAAGAAACCAAGCCATAAGCTAAGGGTGCCAAAAAGTACAATCATAATTTGTACAGATAGCTCAGCCATAGCAAATAAACTTTGCACCATTTGGCTAAAAATATCGGCTTGGCCTAGTATGAGCCAATGATATAGCCCACTGCTGGCAGCAACCACAAAAAACAACACCCAAAGGGTATTTAACATAATGACTTTATCCCAAATAAAAAGCGGGCAGTAGCCCGCTTACTGTATCCCGTAAGGTGAGCTTTAGTCTTCGCGCCCTTTAGCTTGAATTAGCTCGATTTTATAACCATCGGGGTCTTCGACAAAAGCAATTACGGTGTTGCCATGCTTCATTGGGCCTGCTTCACGGACGACCTTACCGCCCTTGGCTTTAATCGTCTCACAGGCTTGGTAGGCATCTTCGACCTCTAGAGCAATATGACCATAACCATTACCTAAGTCATAGCTGACCGTATCCCAGTTATGGGTCAGCTCAAGTACCGCGGTTTCGCTTTCTTCACCATAACCAACAAAAGCCAGGGTGAACTTACCATCGGGATAATCTTTTTGGCGTAAGAGTTTCATACCCAAAACATTGGTATAAAAGTCCAGAGAACGCTGTAGGTCACCTACGCGCAGCATGGTGTGCAAAATACGCATAATCATTCCTTTATTCAAATAAGGGTAGGCTCGCAGGGTCAAACTGCTTGAGCTGTTGCCGTGCCGTGTAAAACGTAGGCAAAAGGCGCTCGACCTCTTGCCAAAAGGCAGGGCTGTGATTCATTTCTTTTAAGTGAGCCACCTCGTGGGCGATCACATAATCAATGATAGCAGGTGCAAAGTGAATCAAACGCCAATTTAACATGATGTTGCCTTGACTAGAGCAAGAACCCCAGCGTTTTGCTGGGCTGCCAAGACGCCATTGGTTAAAGCGTGTCTGATAACCACTTTTTTCTAAAAAGTACGATAAACGTATCGAAAAATCTCGTTTGGCTTGTTGTTGGAGCCAGCTATGACAAAGATCTTGAATACGCTGACTATCTGCCTCAGGGGGCAAATGCAAGCAGAGACGATCTTCATGGGAGGGCTGATTAAGGTCCCCCGCATACACCGGCTGTTTTAGTAACGGGTTAAGCTGAAGCGTAATGGTGACGCCGAGATAGGGAAGTTGCCCCCCCTCTTGCCAGACCGTATGACTCATTGCTTGTTGTTGCAAACGTTTGAGCCGTTCTTCGAGTTTGCTAAATATCCATGTGGCTTTGGTGTCTAAAGCCTGTTGAATATGTTGGTTGGTGGCCCAGTGGGGCGCAGTGAGAACCAAGCCCTCATCACTGATGCGTAAACCAATGCTTTTACGACGAGAGCGTTTAAGCATATAGCTTAAGGGGCGCTCCAATACCGTGGTGTTTTTCCACTGGGTTCCAGGGGGAAGTTTAGCGGGCTTGAGAAGTTGGTAGTTCATAACGTTCTGGATTTAAACGTTGCATTTCGGATTCGATCCAGTGCTCTACATCTTGATTGACTTCGTTCACAGTACGCCCAGCAGTAGGGATTAAGGGGCCAATAGAAACCGTGATGAGTCCAGGTTTTTTGAGAAATTTTCCTTTGGGCCAGTATTCCCCTGCATTATGTGCGATTGGGATAACAGGAACTTGGCATTGTGTGGCCAAGGCTGCACCTCCATGCTTATAGCGTACACGTTTACCGGGTGGGACACGGGTGCCCTCTGGGAACAATAAGGGCCAGCGCCCTTCATTAAGACGTAATTGTCCTGTGGTCACCACCTGCTCAAAGGCATCGCGTCCCTTAGAGCGATCTATAGGGATCATATTTAAAAGAGCGAGCCCCCAACCAAAAAATGGAATGCGGTTTAGTTCTTTTTTGTAGACAAAACACACATCACGAGGCAAGTGTATGGTAAAGAAAAAGGTTTCCCAAGTAGACTGGTGTTTAGATAATATGACAGCAGGACCATCTGGTAAGTGCTCTTTTCCGATGATTTGCCACCGTATGCCTAAAATGACTTTTGCTGCCCAGATCACCATGCGGGGCCACCCAGTAGTGAGTTTATAGCGCCAGCGTAAGGGTAAAGGAGCCCAGAGTATGCAAGCAAACGCATAGGGGATGACGGTGATGATCAAAAAAAGCTGGAATAAAAAAGCGCGTAAATACAGCATATTAGGATTGAGCAAGCCAAAATTGCACCACAGCTGCTAAGTCGGGGTGAGTAGTGGTAAGAGGGGGTAGAGGTTGTTGCTGTGTTTGAGCGCCGTTTCCTGTTAAAACCAGTGCCGTAGAAATCTGGGCGGCATGAGCGGCTTGTAGGTCTCGTAAAGAATCCCCAACGGCCACACAGTTTTCTGGATTCAGATCATAACGACGCATGGCCTCAATGAACATGCCGGGTAAAGGCTTGCGGCATGTACAGTGGTCATCAGGACCATGAGGACAAATAAAAATAGCATCAACATGTGCACCGAAAGCAGCAAGCTGCTGACGCATTTTCAGATGAATGGCGTTAAGCGTATCCATATTAAACAGGCCACGAGCTAAGCCAGACTGGTTGGTGGCAATGATGACCCGCCAACCGGCCTGCTTGAGCTTAGCAATGGCCTCTAGGCTGCCAGGAATAGCAACCCACTCATCGGGTGATTTAATAAAGGCTTTGGAGTCATAGTTAATGACTCCATCGCGGTCTAAAATAGCAGTTTTCACTAGGCAAGTAAGGATAAATCAGCCACTTGATTCATGGACTGGTGTAATTGCCGCAACAAAGCTAGGCGATTATTGCGTACAGCCATGTCCTCGGCCATGACCATGACATCGTTAAAGAATCGATCCACAGGCTCTTTAGCCGCTGCCAGTGTGGCAAGAGAAGCGCTAAAGTCGCCTTGTTCAAACTGTTGTTGGGCTACAGGCGCAAGCTCGCGAATCGTTGCTGCCAAAGCTTGTTCGGCGGGCTCAGTCAGTAAGTTAGGGTCCAGCGGGGTGCCCGCTTCTGTATTGCGCTGGAGCAGATTACTAATTCGCTTATTAGCGGCCGCAAGGCTCTCTGCCTCAGGGCGCTGGGCAAAGGCAACACAAGCATTGATACGGGCGTTTACTTGTTGTAGGGGCGGCTGCAAAGCGAGCACGGCCTCTACGACCTTACGGTCGTGATTTTGAACCAGTTGGTTGCGATAGCGCTCATAAATAAAATTGATCACCTCTTCAACGGTATTTTCTGCTAAGACCGCAGTATCGAAGCCAGCGGCCGAGAAGGTGAGTAGCTCACGTAAATCTAAGCGGGAGTGAGTCAGATATCCCCCTTGGTTGAGCTGTTCGAACGCACTGATTAAGCCCAAAGCGGCACGACGTAAGGCATACGGGTCACGCTCGCCTGTAGGAGCTAAGCCTATTCCCCAAATACCGATAAGGGTTTCTGCGCGCTCCGCTAAAAATAGCGTAGTGGCAATCAGAGAGTCGGCGCTAACGGGGGCGTGAATACGGTGCTCATATTGATGACGTAGCGCATTGACGACGTGTTCGTGCTCGCCATCGGCTTGAGCATAATACGCGCCCATAATCCCTTGAAGCTCAGGGAACTCTCCCACCATGAGGGTGTTGAGGTCAGCTTTGGCAAGTAGGGCGGCACGATCGGCAAGCTGCGTGTCCGCGCCCAGTTGTTCGGCAATATGTACAGCCAAACGACGTAAGCGCTCCACGCGTACCCGTTGTGAACCAAGTTTGTTGTGATAAACACTGTTCTCTAGACTTGGGACTCGGTCTACGAGCGACTGCTTGCGATCGGTTTCAAAGAAAAAGCGTGCATCCGCTAAACGTGGCAGAATCACTCGTTGATTTCCCTCAATAATATGTGAAGGATCCTCAACCTGCATATTGCTCACGATTAAAAAGCGATGTGTCAGCGCATGGGTATTTGGGTCAAAGAGGGGGAAGTAGCGCTGGTTAAGCCGCATCGTTAAAATCAAGCACTCACTGGGTATTTCAAGGAAGACAGGATCAAATTCGCCCTTGTAAACCGTAGGATGTTCGACTAATGCTGTGACCTCGTCTAATAAGGCAGGGACTTCAGGATCATCACCCAGGGTGGCTTGATGCTGCTCACACGCTTGCTGTAATTGCTGACGAATGTTTTCGCGACGTTTAGCAAAAGAGGGAATCACCCAACCTTGTTGCTCAAGTTGTTGTTCGTAACTATCTGCCGAAGTAATGTTCAGTGGGCCTTCGCACATAAAGCGGTGCCCTAACGTGGTACGACCCGAGGTTAAGCCAAGGGTTTGGGCATCAAGCACATCTTCGCCCCAGAGAACCACTAAACCATGAGCAGGGCGCACAAAGCGTACGCTTGTGATGCCATCATTAAGCTGATAGCGCATCACTTTAGGAATAGGCAGGTGCGTAACAGCATAGTCGATGGCCTCATTGATTACATCGACGAGCTTGGCCCCGGTTGCCATGCCATTTGCATAGAGATAGTCTTGCTTGCCGTCTGATTTAATTTCTAGATCGGCTAAGCTTAGGTGACCGAGTCCTTTGCTATCTAGTCGTTTTTGTAGGGGGGCTGTTATATTCCCATCGGCATCTATACCGACTTTAGTGGGCATAAGCTTTTCACTAAAGGGCTGATCGGCGGCCTGTTGGGCAACATGGGTAATATGGACAGCTAAACGACGGGGCGTTGCATACGCGGTGATGGTGCTATCGCCCTGTAATAAGTGACGTTGACTAAGGACGTTGGCTACCCCATCAGCAAAGGCTTGCCCCATTTTTTCTAGGGCTTTAGGAGGCAACTCTTCGGTTTGGAGTTCGACTAATAAGGAGCGATTCAACATGGTGGCTTCAGACATTAGACGGTCTCCTTGTTGTTTTGGTTATTCAACATAGGGAAACCAAGGGCTTCGCGGGAATGGTAATAAGCTTGGGCGACCCCCCGTGCAAGGTTGCGGATACGGCCAATATAGGCAGCGCGCTCTGTCACACTGATGGCACCGCGAGCATCAAGCATATTAAAGGTGTGAGCAGCTTTTAGAGTTTGCTCATAGGCTGGCAGAGCAAGGGGAAGCTCAATGAGCTTTTTAGCCTCTGCTTCATGATTATTGAAGTGGGCAAAGAGCATATCCGTGCTGGCGTATTCGAAGTTATAAGTGGATTGCTCAACTTCGTTTTGATGGAAGACATCACGATAATAAATGGCATGCCCTTGTTTGTCTTTGGTCCATACTAGATCATAAACGCTTTCGACCCCTTGTAAGTACATTGCAAGACGCTCAAGACCATAGGTGATTTCGCCGGTGGCGGGCACACAGTCTAGACCGCCAACCTGTTGAAAGTAAGTGAACTGAGTGACTTCCATGCCATTGAG
>NZ_JASLIX010000032.1:0-4082 GCF_030152715.1 Paenalcaligenes sp. | reverse complement strand
AAAGCCGACTCCGCATCATTAGCATGCACCGACGTTAAACCACCGGGATGACCCGTATTCAGAGCGGATAAATAATCCCATGCCTCATCACCACGTAGCTCAGTCAGAAAAATGCGATCTGGTTTTAAGCGTAAGCACGAAGCAATCACTGCTTTTGCCGTAATGTGCTCCTTATAAAAAAGATGAACCCGATTTGCATGATGAGGCAAATCCAACTCATGCGTATCCTCAATAGTAATAATGCGAGTGCTAGCTGGAATGAGATCCGCTATTGCTTTAGTAAAAGTCGTCTTACCCGACCCAGTCCCACCAACCATACAAATGTTCAAGCGATGCTGTACAGCCAACTGAAAAAACTCAAGCCAATTATGAGTTTCTTTATGCGCCAACATTTCCTTCTCGTAAGGAGCTAACTGAGAAGAATCCACTTTCACGGGTAGGGTTGTAGCTGGTAAACGCTGAGTGACTAAGTAATCCTCTAAGGAAAAACGATGCGTAGAGGGTTTTCTAAAAGCAAACACCAACGTGTCATCCTCACATGCAGGAGGCATAATCATATGACCACGCTCACCATCAGGTAACGTCACCGAGTGCATTGGTTCTTTAATGGTCAAATGCTTATTATTTAGAATACTCAACACATTGGCCAACTGAGATAAATGACTCAAGGTTAAGCGCTCATCCTCGATGCGCTGTACACCAAAATCACCTTCTAAAAATACCTCTTTAGGCCTGTTGATCATAACCTCTGTCACCCCAGAGCGATTCAAATAATCCGTAATACCTAAGCGTTGTAAGACATTTCTGGCGCTGGTATCTCTTGCAAAATCTGTCACATTTCACCCCTAACCAAACCGCTCGTCTCAATATTGACCAACTGGTAAATATCAGAAAAATCTACGTCTCTAGCAACCATAATATTCACTAAAGTGCCTTGATTTACGTAGCCTGTAGGCGGAATATTAATCGTATTCTCTAATGCAATAGCAGCCATATCTCGGGTGGAGTCACGAGTATGATCAAACTGATAATGGCGATCACGACTTCGGTTAGAGTTAGCCGCAATTGAAATTACATCATCAATCATGGATAACATAATCGCTCCACTAAAGCGCTGCCAGAAATGCGTTTCCACATAAGCCTCTTGTCCAGCAGCTCCCAAGCTATCAGCAGTCGGTGAATTAATTTCCACAGAAACACCAGATGGAGTTTCGATGGTGTTCCACAAAACAAATACCCTTGCCTGCCCATGAAGTAAAGCACTCATTTGCTCCCCTATTACTTCTGAACCGCGCTCAATCAATAACACCTTGCCATTTTTTGAGTACACATCCTGATTCACAATACAACGTGTAATACCGGGTTGTGTCGTCACAATCTTAGTATTTAAAGTACACGAAATTGTGGTTCCTTTACCGAGCAAATACGTCAAATCCGCTCGTTTAATGGCTCTGCCTGGTAACATCAGACTTGGTCTTAACTGTTCACTAAAAGCCGTCTCTCGAGCCGGTGCTGCATAGGTTGCCTCCATACTGCGAGGAACTGAGGCCTCCTCAGAAAAAGCAACTAATACACTTCCCTGTAGCTCTCGACGTGGTGCGTCAGGCTCAGTAACTACCACCGTTGAAGCTGATGCTATCTGTGGCTCTGATTTGATCTCTGATTGGGACTCCTCAAGCGCTCTACGCTGCGATTCAATCTCCTGTAATTGCTCTAATATCTTTTGCTGTTCTGCTGAGAAATCACGGGGTCGCTGATTAGCTACTGACTCACTAAAGACCTCCTCCTGCTCCAGTTGGGGTGTTTCCCTATTTAAGACTAAGCCAGAAAGCAATAACCCCAAACCAAGTACCCCTACGCCTGCTAATGCTGCCTTTTTAACATTGCTTTGCTTATGGTTATGTAGACTCTGAGGCAAACCTCGCTCTAGCTCTGGGGCTTGCAATGATTCAGACAACGTTGGTGCAATTTCATTAGGTAAAGCGTCTTCATCCGTATTTCGTTTAAAAATACTCATGCTGTATCCTTATTTCACGATGCGTACTGTCCCCGGTGTACTCGTCCCCAAACGGTTAAAACTACCTTGCTCGTCAAAACCACGATTCTCTATGCCTAATACTGATTGCCCTAAACGCAATACAAAATGCCGTGCTGTTTCATGCACCACCACTTTGCTCCCTTCTACATGACTATTGACTAAGCTTTCTGTGCCATCCGGCATTTTCTTGTAAATAGCAGGTAGCTCTCTACCATTATTAAAATCAAAGTAGGTAAAACGCCCGTCATCAAATAAAGCAGTAGGCGCTAAGGCTCGATCCCCATAACCCCAATAGTTTTGATTGGCTTTATGCACCACAGACTCGGTACGACCTAAAACCAAATTCATAGCTTGTTCCCGTTCTTTTTTTATCTTGTTTTTCTGCTTTAGCACTGTATCGGGATAATGAAAACGCAATACATACGTGGGATATTTGGCCTTGTCATTCACTGAAAGCTGGAACACATAAGTACGCTTATTCGTTGTAATAATTAAGTTTGTGTCCGAGCGTTCAACTATGGGTTTAAAAATAATGTTGTTACCTTTTACCGCTAAACTCCAGCCTTCTGCATCCCCCATCCCTAACGCAGCACTATCTCCCTCTAAACGCTCATCCTCCTCTAACTGAATCAAGACTGCATGTCCGACTTTAGCGGTAACTTTGACCACATTGTCTGTACTATAAGTTACAGTTTGAATACGTCCATCAAGCGGTGAGCGCTCTGGCACCACCAACGCTTGCGCTTGACCTGCACCCAAAAAAAGAGCTGCTAAAAGCAGCTTTTTATATGTTTTTCCCATCATTTAGCCCTCTGGATCAACCCGGTAACTCAGCACTTGTAGTCCCAAAGGATTAATAAGACGATCTTTCTCTGCTTGAGCTGTGTTGACATAGCGGTAAGCAACCGTCGCAATATAACGTTGCGCTGCAGGTGTTTGCTGCCCCTGAAACAATGGCTTTACCTGCTTTTCAAAACGAACTTGAGCTGTATTACCTATCCAAGATATAGATAAAACTTTTATATCAACTCGGTATTTATCTTTAAAAACCTTATGCGGTGCAGCCTCACTCGCAAAAAAAGCAGCGATCTCATTTTGTATGGTCGGGCTACTCAGCAGCATACTGGCATCATAAGTGGACTGAACCGTCCACCAATCATAGCTTTCACGCATCTTTATGTATTGACTCAACCAATAACGATCCGTGACCTCACCATAAGAGGTTTCACGCTGCTTCATCACCGTCACAATATCCGTTGCCCCAGTGTTGTTATCCACTCGTATCACATAAGGTGTCACCGTTTTCAACGGGGTTAAAAGTATGACTGCCCCTATTGCCAAAAATGCTAACAACAAGCTAACAGCCGCAATACGCCACGCTAACCGATTATTCCTTTTAATTGCTTCAATTTGCGACTTCTCAAACTGATTGGCCTGCTGCACAAACTCAATCGCCATTTGTCTCGCATCATTTTTCTTATGAGATTTGAACATGCTCTACCTCATAAACTGGATTAATCGGAAAGGGATCGCCTTCGGGCTCTGGCGCTTTGGGAGCTGCACAAGCAGCCAAGACACTGCTAAACACTACAATTAACAAAGCTCTCACAGTCCTATCTCCAGACATAAAAAAAGCCGTCTCATCAGACGGCTGCCATGCTTAACGCTCCTACTTACTTCCCAATAATTTTATTTGCCGCTCCGATCACTGGCACTTTGGACAAAGTACGCGTTGCTAAGGAACCTAAACGTCCCATAGTTCTACCCTGCCCATCTATGGCCGCACCACCTGTCAGTGCAGAAGCAATGTTGGGTATGCTCAGTACCACAATTAAAAATAAAATCGTCATGATCACCATCACATAAGAAACCTCCCACGCTTTGGCTACGCTGTCGATATAGTTTTTATTGGCCCACCCTGCCATTTTGCTTTGGACAAAATTCAATTGCAGCACACTAATCACCGCATAAAGCAAGCAAGCTAACGAGTAGTTCAACACTTGGCCGATCCAGTTCATTCCATATTGACGTGTACTAGGAAATA
>NZ_JASLIX010000018.1:0-2964 GCF_030152715.1 Paenalcaligenes sp. | reverse complement strand
GCGGATGAAAAGATGGTAGAGAAAGTGCAGCAAGGTGGGCTGAGCGTAGAGCAATATAATGGAATTAGTTTAGCGATTCAGCAGGACCCAGCCTTGCGTCAGCAGGTAGAGCAGCGTATTCAAGCTCAGTAAAACCTGATCTCTCTCCTGCATAAAGTGCACCATTGTTTAGGCAATGGTGCTTTTTTTATGTCTAAAAATCCTTTTTTAAAACAAAATAAGTTCGAATGAACCGCTAAGACGTCATTTGATTTTCATATTGGCTTCATGCTTGCGTCATATCTCCTTTTTACACTGTGTCTTATTCGAGTGAAGTGGATGATGAGTTGAATATGAGCCTGAGCACGCGTCAGCGTCATATTGTGGATTTATTACGGGATAAGGAAGCCCTAAGTGTGGCTGAGTTAGCCCATTATTTTCAGGTGACTCCACAGACCATACGGCGGGACTTAAATCGTCTTTATATGGCGAATTTATTACGACGGCATCATGGTGGGGCGCAGATCGTGCATAGCCCTGTAAATAGCTCTTTCCAAAGTCGTCGTATTCGTCATTTACCTGCTAAGGCACGTATAGGCAAGGCCGTATCGGCGCTAATTCCACAGGGTAGCTCGTTGTTGTTTGGTTTTGGGACGACACCGGAGCAAGTGGCTTTAGCTTTAGCACAGCATCAACATTTAACGGTGGTGACAAACAATTTGGCTGTAGCACTCGCGTTAAATCACGAGCAGAGTAATCGTATTGTTTTACCGGGAGGTTGTTTACGGCAACCCAATCCAGAGATTTTAGGGGCTGAGGCGGTGGCGCTATTTCAAAGTTATCGCGCGGATTTTGGTGTTTATGGGGCAGGAGGGGTGGATAGCGATGGGGTGTTGCTCGATTTTGATCATGATGAAGTGAGCTGTCATACCGCATTACGGCAAAGCTGTCGGGTACGTATTTTGGTATTAGATAGTAGTAAGTTTGGTCGCCAAGCCCCCATGCCAAGTGGGCATGTGCAAGAGGCGGACTACATTGTGACGGATAAGCCTTTACCAGAAGGGATAGCAGCTTATCTTGCGTCTCATACCCAGATCATTATTGCAGAAAAGGAAGAGTGATGGGTGCGGATATAGCGATACGTATGCAGGGCTTGTACAAAGCCTTTGGTGATCACGTTGTGATAGATCATCTTGATTTGAATATTAAAAAAGGGCATTTCACCGCTTTGCTAGGCCCTTCGGGGTGTGGGAAGTCGACCTTGTTACGCTTAATGGCGGGCCTAGAAGAAGTAGACCAAGGGCGAATTATTATGGGAGGTGAGGATGTGACCTATGCCTTACCCGCACAGCGATGTTTATCGATGGTGTTTCAATCCTATGCGTTATTTCCTCATCTAAGCGTAGCAGAAAATATTGTTTTTGGTTTGAGTGTGCGAAAGGTCAATAAGCACGAGCGTGATCGTCGGTTACAAGATGCATTGCGTCTGACCAACCTTGGTGGCTTGGAACATCGCAAGCCGGGGGAGCTTTCTGGTGGGCAGCGTCAACGTGTTGCATTGGCACGGAGTATTGTATCTGGGCATGATTTGTGCCTGATGGATGAACCTTTATCTAATCTCGACGCGAAGTTACGCCATAGCGTGCGGCATGAAATCCGAGCTTTACAACAACGGTTAGAAATGACAGTGGTTTATGTCACTCATGATCAAACTGAAGCATTAGGCATGGCTGATCATGTGGTGCTTTTAAACGCGGGCCGTATTGCACAGCAAGGTTCCGCACAACAGTTGTATGAGCAACCAGAAAACACGTTTGCTGCAGGTTTTATCGGAAGCCCTCCGATGATGTTGATCGATAGTCAGTTGTTACCTGCGGCGCATTGGATGCTTATGCAGTCTTCTGCTTTACCGCATTGTGTGATTGGGGTGCGTCCAGAGCATTTACGTTTGATTCCTGTGCACCCTGATTTTGTACAGGTTACGGTGTTGCAACAAGAGTTTCAGGGGGCTCAGTCTTATATTTATGTGCAGCTTCCCGACCTGAATACCCTCATTATTCATAGTGCAGATAAGCAGTCCTATGAATCTGGACAGCGGTTAAGTTTGCATTGGGAACCACGTAATTCACATTTTTTTGATATCACCTCAGGGCAACGTCTTCCGGTCGTGTCGTCTTGGGATGCTTCTTTGGCCGTTGCACAGTGTGCATAAACGGTAATTTTTTGAGAGATAAACGATCATGCTAAAAAAGCTTGTCTATGCCACTTCGTGTGCGTTTGCTATGGCTTATGGTGCCAGTGCAATGGCTAAAACAGAACTGACCATGTACTACCCGGTTTCTGTGGGTGGGCCTTTAACAGAGGTAATGGATGGGTTGATTGCTGATTTTCAAAAAGAAAACCCAGAGATCACTGTCAAAGCAGTGTATTCCGGTAATTATGATGAAACACGAGTGCGGGCTTTGTCAGCGCTACGTGGGGGCGAGTCCGTTCAACTTTCTGTGTTAGGCGCTTTAGATGCGCATGACTTAGTTGAGCAGGGGTTGGTTGAGTCTTTTAGTGATATTGCTAAAACGGATGAGGAAAAAGCGTGGTTAACAAGTTTTTATCCTGCACTAATGGCTAATGGCACGATCGAAGGTAAGGTATGGGGGATTCCTTTTCAGCGCTCTACCATTGTGATGTATTACAACAAAGAAGCGTTTAAAGCTGCAGGCTTAGATCCCGAGGTTGCGCCTAAAACATGGGATGAAATGGTTGCTGCAGCACAAGCTCTGACTAAAGATAAGCAATATGGCTTAATGATTCCATCAACGGGCTACCCCTATTGGATGTTTCAAGCGTTGGCGATTCAAAATGGCCAAAAGCTAATGAACGAAGAGGGGACGGAGGTGTATTTGAATACGCCCGAGGCGGTAGAAGCGCTTACTTTCTTCCGTGATTTAGCGACTAAATATCAAGTTAGCCCTAAGGGGACCATCGAAT
>NZ_JASLIX010000026.1:0-2730 GCF_030152715.1 Paenalcaligenes sp. | reverse complement strand
TAGATCATAAACGCTTTCGACCCCTTGTAAGTACATTGCAAGACGCTCAAGACCATAGGTGATTTCGCCGGTGGCGGGCACACAGTCTAGACCGCCAACCTGTTGAAAGTAAGTGAACTGAGTGACTTCCATGCCATTGAGCCAGACTTCCCAGCCCAGACCCCAAGCACCCAAAGTGGGGTTTTCCCAATCATCTTCCACAAAACGGATATCGTGAATGTTGGGATCAATACCAATGGCTTTTAAAGAGCCAATGTATAAATCCACAATGTTTTCAGGTGCGGGTTTGAGGACGACTTGGTATTGATAATAGTGTTGGAGACGGTTGGGGTTTTCACCATAGCGCCCGTCAGTAGGACGGCGCGAAGGCTGCACGTAAGCCGCACGCCATGGCTCTGGGCCAATGGCACGCAAAAAGGTCGCTGTATGAGAAGTGCCTGCACCCACTTCCATATCAAAAGGCTGGAGCAAAGTGCAGCCCTGTTCATCCCAGTAGTGTGAAAGTTGCAGAATTAGTTGTTGAAAGGTGAGCATGTTGCAAAGTAGGCCAAATAAACGTTATGCCGCAAAATGGGTTATTTTACCTTTTGTCTGGAGCTAGACCTAGCTTTTCACATAGATAACCGAATCGCCCAGATCAAGGGTGGACAGTTCATTTTAGAAAAAGCCCATTTCAGACAAAAGATCGTATGATAACAAGTTAAGAAATAGCCCTATTGTATAGAAGCTATTTTTGAAGTTCATACAATAACCAACCAAAAGGAGTCACCATGGCAGAACTGGTAAAGGTAGACAAGCAAGGTCAGGTATTAATTATTACCTTGAATCGACCTGAAGCGCGTAATGCGATCAATTATGACACAGCTGTACAGTTGGCGGCAGCACTCGATGAGCTAGACGCTAATCCCGATGTGGTTGTAGGGATTTTAACAGGCGCCAATCAAACCTTCTGTTCGGGTATGGATTTAAAAGCATTTGCTAAAGACGGGCAACGTCCTTACGTAGGTGATAGGGGCTTTGCGGGCATTTGTGAAAAACCACCACGTAAGCCTCTTATTGCGGCGATCGAGGGTTATGCGTTGGCTGGCGGACTAGAGATCGCGATGTCATGCGATATGATCATTGCCGCTGAAACGGCTAAATTTGGCGTTCCTGAAACCAAACGCGGTATTGTGCCAGGCTCTGGCGGTTTACTTCGTTTACCTGCGCGGGTGCCCTATGTGGTTGCTATGGAACTGGTGTTAACTGGTGATATGTTTAGTGCTGAGCAAGCGGCACAGTGGGGCTTAATTAATCGTGTTGTCCCCGAGGGGCAGGCGCTTCAGGGGGCTTTAGATTTGGCTGCGCGTATTCAGGAAAATGGGCCATTGGCAGTACAAACAGCTAAACAGGTTATTGCCGAGTCACGTGATTGGTCTCAGGCGCACATGTTTGACTTGCAGCGCCCTCGTATTGCACATGTCTTTACCTCGGCAGATGCCAAAGAGGGAGCCACGGCTTTTGCTGAAAAACGTAAACCCGTTTGGCAGGGTAAGTAGTTTTTTGCTGGGCTTTGTCGGTGTGACAAAGCCTTTTGTTTATTTTTTACAACACCATCATGAGCACAGTAATTAAAGAAGACGATCTCATCCAATCTATCGCCGATGCGGTGCAGTTTATTAGCTACTACCATCCGGCTGACTACATTGAGCATTTGGCTCGCGCTTATGAGCGCGAACAAAACCCTGCAGCCAAAGATGCTATTGCTCAGATATTGACCAACTCTAAAATGTCAGCAGAAGGCCATCGCCCTATTTGTCAGGATACAGGGGTGGTGAATGTGTTTTTGAAAGTAGGGATGAACGTGCGTTTTGATACGAATCGTTCACTACAAGACATTTGTGACGAGGGGGTACGTCAGGGCTATACCAATCCCGATAACCCTTTACGCGCCTCCGTGTTAGACGACCCCATCTTTGCGCGTAAAAACACGCGAGATAACACCCCCTGTATTGTGAATGTGGAATTGGTTCCCGGGGATACGGTCGAAGTCGGCGTAGCGGCAAAAGGCGGCGGATCAGAAAACAAAAGCCGTTTTGCAATGTTAAACCCCAGTGAGTCCATTGTAGATTGGGTGCTAGAACAAATCCCGCAAATGGGAGCGGGCTGGTGTCCGCCTGGAATGCTTGGGATTGGCGTTGGGGGCACGGCTGAAAAAGCCATGCTAATGGCCAAAGAATCGCTGATGGAAGACATTGATATGTTTGAGTTGTTGCAGCGTGGGCCACAAAACAAAATCGAAGAGCTACGTATTGAGCTCTATGAAAAGGTGAATGCATTAGGAATTGGGGCGCAGGGATTAGGTGGGTTAACTACTATTCTAGATGTAAAAATCAATACTTTTCCCACCCATGCGGCCTCTAAGCCGATTGCTATGATTCCTAACTGTGCAGCAACGCGTCATGTGCATTTTGTGCTAGATGGCAGTGGTCCAGCAAAACTACAAGCCCCATCTTTAGATGTTTGGCCTGATGTGGCTTGGGCGCCTGATTACAATCAGTCTAAAGCTGTTAATTTGGATACACTTACAGCCGAAGAGGTGGCGAGCTGGAAACCAGGTGAAACTTTATTATTGTCTGGGAAAATGCTGACTGGGCGCGATGCGGCGCATAAGCGTATTCAAACCATGTTAGCAAAGGGCGAACCACTGCCGGTGGATTTTACTAATCGTGTGATTTATTACGTGGGGCC
>NZ_JASLIX010000135.1:0-18608 GCF_030152715.1 Paenalcaligenes sp. | reverse complement strand
CGATGTAGGGGATGATGCGCGCCGTGGCCGCATTTATTTACCTATGGATGACCTAGATCGTTTTCAGGTACGCCCCGTAGAGATTCTCGATGCACAACATAGTGATCGCTTTGAGGCTTTAATGCGTTACCAAACAGAACGAGCATATGGACTCTACAAAGAAGCTATGCTCGCTTTACCTGAACAGGATCGACGTGCTCAACGCCCGGGTTTGCTGATGACGGCTATTTACTATGCCTTACTTGAAGAAATAGCCCGTGATCGCTGGGAAGTCTTAGACAAGCGAATCTCTTTGACACCTATCCGTAAATTTTGGTTAGCGTGGAAAACATGGGTAAGTGGCGGTAAACCTCTGATCAAAAAATTAAGTCGATGAATATTGCTATTATTGGCGCCGGATGGGCAGGCTGCGCGGCGGCTTGGCAAGCTCATAAGTTGGGCTATCGCGCCACCGTCTTTGAGGCAGCACCGATTATTGGGGGGCGTGCGCGCAAGCATTCCTCACAAGCTCTGGGTCAAATTGCTGACAATGGCCAGCATATTTTATTAGGCGCGTATCAAAGCACGCTTGCATTGATGCGTGAGCTTGATCTGGAACCCAAGCAGCATTTTCACCGCTTTGATTTAGATATCAGCAGCATGAAAGCAGACTTTTGTTTTCGTACTGCTGCCTTGCCTGCCCCGTGGCATTTGCTCGGCGCTCCTTTTCGGAGCCGAGGCGTCAAGTTCAGTGAGTTTTTACAACTACAACAGCTACAACGCTATTTAAAAAAACAGCGGTGGCAGATCCAGCCTGGTACGACCGTTGCAGAGCTTTTGCAGCAGACGGGACAATCCACTCGTTTAACCCAAAAGCTCTGGCACCCTTTGTGCGTAGCAGCGCTTAACACGCCCATTGAGCAAGCTTGCGCCCAGTTATTTGCCCATGTTTTACGTGATAGCTTAGGGGCAGACCGATCTGCCACCCAAATGCTTATCCCTTTACGCAATATGAGTGACCTATGGCCGCAGCGGGCTTTGCAACATGCCCGTATACATACTCGCCACCCTATCCGTGCTGTACAGAGACAGGGGCAACAGTACCTACTGGATGGACAACCATTTGATGGGGTAATTATTGCAACCAATGCACCCTCTGCTTATCGCCTCCTGCAATCTCTGGATGCTGAAAAACAAAAACTGGATTTTGTTAATCAAATTACATCCCTTGACTATAACCCCATCGCTACACTTTATTTAAAGCCCGAAAAACCGTGGGAGAATCCTCATGTTATGCGTATGCTCGATGAAGACCTACACGGCTTAGCGGCTGGGCAATGGGTGTTTAATCATGGCGCACTCAATAACAGCGAGCTTTATCCACTCATCGCCGTTACGATCAGCTACGCGAATCGTCTTCAGGGTCACGATAAAACAGAAATTGCTCGCGCTATCATTGCGCAGATCAACCATCAAAGCCCCTGGCCATTACCTACCATCACAGCGTTTGAACTCATTACTGAAAAACGGGCCACTTTCATTGCTAAACCCCATTTAAGCCGCCCCCATCCGCAAACACCTTGGCCAAATGTCTTGCTCGCTGGTGATTGGGTTCACAATGATTACCCTGCGGTTTTAGAGGGTGCAGTACGCAGTGGCATAATGGCTGCCAAGGCCTTACAGCCACACTAACCCATAAAAAAACCCCAACCTTTGACAAGGTCGGGGTTTTGCAAAACAAAAGGCGCGGAGTGATCTACGCGTTCCGCAGCATGTAGGCTCGAACCTGCTCCACATCCGCATCCATGACCACCACGCGTTGGGGTAAGTCATTTAAGTGTTGCAAATGCTCGGGTACAGGGGCCGGTTGCCCAATGGCTTCTTCAATGGTTTCAGAAAACTTAGCTGGTAACGCGGTTTCTAATACCAACATGGGCACCCCAGGTTGCATATGGTCGCGTGCCACTTTGACCCCATCTGCCGTATGCGGATCAATAAGAACCTGCGTTTCGCGGTAAACCTGAGCAATCGTAGCAATACGATCCGCATGTGAGCTTTGGCCAGCTACAAAACCATACTCAGATTCGAAGCGGTCTTTAAGATGACTCAGATCAAAGTAACCCTGAGTCGCTAATTGGTCCCAAAGCGCACGCAAGGCATCAGGATCACGCCCTACTAAGTCGTACACAAAGCGCTCAAAGTTAGAAGCTCGTGAAATATCCATAGAGGGGCTAGAGGTAGCATAGGTATGAGCTGAATCACGAGGGCGATAAATACCCGTGCGGAAAAATTCCTCGAGCACGTTATTTTCATTAGTCGCTAATACCAAGCGCGCAATAGGTAAACCCATCTGCCGTGCAATATGTCCAGCCAAAATATTGCCGAAGTTACCGGATGGCACAGCAAAGGAAACCTGCTGATCCGCGCTATCGGTTGCACGCAGCCAACCCCAAAAATAATACACCACCTGTGCTGCAATGCGAGCCCAGTTAATGGAGTTCACAGCACCCAGTTGCATGGATTGTTTAAAATCCAAATCCCCTGCCAGCTGTTTGACAATATCCTGACAATCATCAAACACCCCTTTAACAGATAAGTTATGGATATTAGGATCTTGCAAAGAGTACATTTGGGCGCGTTGAAAATCGCTCATACGCCCATGGGGCGACAACATAAACACATTCACGCGCTTTTTGCCTCGGAGTGCGTACTCCGCCGCAGAGCCGGTATCACCTGAAGTGGCGCCCAAAATATTGATATGACTATCACGCTTTTCGAGCACGTACTCAAACACCTGCCCCAAAAACTGCATGGCCATGTCTTTAAAAGCAAGCGTTGGTCCCTGAGATAACCCAAGAAGCGCCATGTCCCCCTGCAAGGGTTTTACCGGCACCATGGCCTCGCCCACATATAAGCTAGGATCATACGCTGCCTGCGTTAAAGCACGCAGGTCCTCGGCAGGAATATCATCCACAAATAACGACAGCACAGCAAAAGCCAGCTCAGCGTAGGATAGATCCCGCCATTGCGCTAAAGTCTGAGCGCTTACCTGAGGGTAATGCTCGGGAATTGCCAAGCCCCCATCGGGAGCAAGACCTTCGAGTAAAATATCACTAAACGCCTGTGGCGCCATACCGCCACGAGTAGAAACGTATTGCATTAGAGGCTCTCTACACGTAAACGGGTTACAGGAGAACGTACAAAGTCCAGCTTTTGTACTTTTAGAATCGCGTGGTCAATATCGCCCTCGCGTGCTTCATGTGTCAGGAAAATAATATCGGTTTCGTCATTGACGGCCGGCTCTTGGAACATAGAGCCAATCGAAATCCCAGCATCAGCCAAGATTCGTGCAATATCGGCCAGCACCCCAGGGCGGTCCGCCACGCGTAAACGTAAATAATAAGCTGATACAACATCAGCCATAGGCAACACAGGGATATCTGCCATTGCATCTTGCTGGAAAGCCAAGTAAGGGACGCGGTGGTCATGGTCTGCGGTCAACAAACGCGCCACATCCACCAAATCGGCTACCACAGCTGAAGCCGTAGGTAGCTCACCAGCCCCAGCCCCATAGTAAACGGTTGAGCCCACCGCATCGCCATGTACCATGACAGCATTCATCGCCCCCTGAACATTTGCCAGCATGCTGGAAGAAGGAACCAAGGTCGGGTGAACCCGTAGTTCAATACCATTTTCACGGGAACGTGTAATACCGAGCAGTTTTACGGTATAGCCCAAACGCTCTGCATGAGCAATGTCTTCGGCTGAGAGTGTCGTAATGCCCTCGATATGCGCTTTAGAGAACTGGACTGGCACCCCAAAGGCCAAAGAAGACAAGAGGCTCAATTTATGAGCAGCATCTACTCCCTCGATATCAAAAGTCGGATCTGCTTCGGCATACCCCAAGCGTTGCGCATCGGCTAAGGCATCCGCAAAGGATAAGCCCCGGCTACGCATTTCAGAAAGAATAAAGTTTGTGGTGCCGTTAATAATACCCGCCACCCACTGTATACGGTTCGCGGTTAAGCCCTCGCGCATCGCTTTAATAATGGGAATCCCACCAGCGACTGCTGCCTCGAAGGCCACCATCACATTTTTTTCCTGTGCGGCGGCAAAAATAGCATTGCCATGTGTAGCCAAGAGCGCTTTGTTCGCCGTGACCACATGCTTGCCCTGAGCAATGGCCTCCATGACCCAGTCTTTTGCTAGGCTCTCACCACCCACTAGCTCTACAACTACATCAATTTCGGGGTTGCGGACAATCTCCATCCCATCGGTAGTAATTTGAACCTGATCGCCAACCAATGCTTTGGCTTTAGCGACATCACGCACCGCTACTGCTACCACTTCGATACGACGACCCGCTCGACGCGCGATCTCATCCGCATTTTGATTGAGGACTTTCCATGTACCGCCCCCGACAACACCTAAACCAAGTAGGCCTACTTTGATTGGATTCATTTAAGCAACCCGTCCTTTCGGAACATATCTTTAATACCACGTATCGCTTGACGGATACGTTGTTCGTTTTCAATGAGTGCAAAACGCACATACTGGTCGCCGTATTCCCCAAAACCAATTCCGGGGGAAACGGCTACCTTGGCGTCCTGCAATAGACGTTTAGAAAATTCTAGAGAACCTTCTGCGAGATAATGATCTGGGATTTTGGCCCAAATATACATAGAAGCTTTTGGCACATCCACATTCCAGCCAATTTCCTGTAGACCTTTGGCTAGCACATCCCGACGACGCTTGTAGCTTTCGGTGATTTCTTTAACACAGTCTTGAGGCCCTTCGAGCGCGGTAATAGCCGCGACCTGAATAGGGGTAAACGTACCGTAGTCATGATAGCTTTTGATGCGAGCCAACGCATGGACCAGTTTTTCGTTACCAACCATAAAGCCAATACGCCAACCTGCCATATTATAGCTTTTACTCATGGTGAAAAACTCGACCGCCACATCACGCGCCCCTTCTACTTGTAAAATAGAAGGCGCCACATAACCATCAAAAGTGATATCCGCATAAGCCAAGTCATGCACCACCAAAATATCATGCTCTTTGGCCAACGCGACAATACGCTCAAAAAAGTCCAGTTCCACACACTGTGCTGTGGGGTTACTGGGAAAGCCCAAAATCATCATTTTAGGCTTAGGAATGGCTTCTTTAACGGCCCGCTCGATTTCCTCGAAAAAATCCACCCCGGGGATCATCGGCACGGAACGGATATTTGCCCCTGCAATCACCGCGCCATAAATATGAATAGGATAGCTAGGATTGGGAACCAATACCGTATCGCCACGATCCAATGTGGCTAACATCAAATGGGCAAGACCCTCTTTGGAGCCAATGGTAACAATCGCCTCGGTTTCGGGGTCAAGTTTGACCTGATAACGACGATCATACCAATCCACAATCGCTTTACGTAAACGAGGAATACCGCGCGACACGGAGTAACCATGGGTGTCAGGACGGCTTGAGGCCTCGACCAATTTGTCTACAATGTGCTGTGGAGTGGCACCATCAGGATTACCCATCGACATATCAATAATGTCTTCGCCGCGACGACGCGCCGCCATTTTGAGTTCGCCGGTAATATTAAAAACATAAGGTGGCAAACGATCTATGCGAGGAAAGCTACTCATGGGATTCCTTGGATGTGCAAAAATGAACAAAAGTCCGAATCAATTAGTGTAATCGAACCGAGACAAAGTGGAAAATCCACTCAACGAAAAGGGTCGGCTTTGCGTTATGATCAAGGTACGTATCATGGAGATTTATTGTGCATCTGCAAAAAGACACTAACCCTGCGCTCAATACAGTAACCGCCTATGGTGATGATTATATTGAAATCAATAAAACACGCCATCAACGCTCGATTTATTTCACACCAGAGGGGCAAATTTATGATCTAGGTATACAAAGCCCCTTTGATTTTACTACAGAGCTATTGCAAAAGATCACCGGTGTATGCGCCGCGGCCAAAAGCCCAATGGACTTTCTTGATCATGCTGCACCCCGCTTTGAAAACCCAGGGCAAATCGAGGTGTTATTGATCGGGACCGGAAAAACGCAACAACTTTTACCGCCTGAACTTTTACATGAACTACTCAGCGCTCGAGTGGGCGTGGAAGTCATGGACAGCCAAGCCGCCGCGCGCACGTATAATATTCTTATGTCAGAGGGCCGCCGTGTCGTTGCCGCACTGATTATTTAATCATTTCATGCAAAAAGGAAAATCATGTCCACCATTACCGTAGGTCAACCTATTCCCGCCTTTACTGCTGAAAGCACCCAAGGCACTATCGACTCCACTGCACTAAAAGGTCAAGCGTACGTTTTATACTTTTACCCACGCGACAACACACCGGGCTGCACAACCCAAGCGCAAAATTTCCGCGATCAGCTGCCCGAGTTTGAAAAACTGTCTGTAAAAATCATTGGGGTTTCTCGCGATAGCATGGGTTCACACGAACGCTTTGCTACTAAGCAAGAGCTACCTTTTGCCCTAATTAGCGATCCAGATGAAGCACTTTGTGAGCTGTTTGGTGTCATGAAAATGAAAAACATGTACGGTAAACAAGTACGAGGTATTGAGCGCAGCACTTTTTTAGTTAATGCGGATGGTGTGCTTGTTCAAGAATGGCGAGGTTTACGTGTACCAGGTCATGTAGATCAGGTACTAGAAGCCGCACGTCAACTCTAATTTTCTCGCGCTGCCCTACTGGCAGCGCTCTTACGGAGCTATCTTTATGCCCTTACCCACGTTGCCTTCAAAACTGGGGGCTACTTTAAGCGCAGACGAAATCAAACAGGCCCCTAAGGCCACCCCTCCTAAAAGCGTGCTCACGCCAGCTTCTCCTACTTTGAGCACCCAAAGCGCCAAAACGGCTCCTAAAAAAGCAGCGTCTCCTGCACCTGCTAGCCAAGCTACAAATCCGCCTACAACACCACTGTCGGCCGCACCTAAAACAGTAGAAAATACAACTACTGTTACCTCAGCAGCCAATAAAAAACTATTTGTACTGGATACAAACGTCCTGCTGCATGATTCAAACTGCTTGTTCAAGTTTGAAGAGCATGATGTTTTTATCCCCATGATCGTACTCGAAGAATTAGATCATCAAAAAAAAGGCTTATCCGAAGTAGCTCGCAATGCACGGCAAGTCAGCCGTCATCTCGAAGCCCTGACTGCTGAGCACGACATTACACAAGGCATTGCTCTAAATAGTGCTGGTCACATAGAGGCCCGCGGACAACTCTTTTTTCAAACTACCGCTCTGAATGCTAAGCTGCCTATCCATTTACCAATGGGTGTGGCCGACAATGCCATTTTGCATGTGGTCCATGCGCTAAAACAGCAGCATCCCGACAAGCATGTAGTCATGGTGTCTAAAGACATTAACATGCGCTTAAAAGCCCGGGCACTGGGGATTCCCACCGAAGACTATAAGCATGACCATGTTCTCGATGACTCTGACCTTCTCTACGAGGGTGCGCGCGAGCTGCCAGAGGATTTTTGGCAAACGCACGGCAACCAAATGGAGTCGTGGCAACAAGGGGGGATCACTTTCTACAAAGTGCAAGGCCCACTTTGCGCCGAGCTAAGCGTCAATGAATTTGTCTATAGCGAACAAGAGCCCGGACTGGTCGCCCAGGTCAAGCAAGTCACCCACCACAAAGCGGTGCTAGCAACTATTCGGGACTACAGTCATAGCAAAAATAACGTCTGGGGGATTACAGCACGTAATCGCGAGCAAAACTTTGCGCTAAACCTGCTCATGAACCCCGACTGTGATTTTGTGTCACTGCTTGGTCAGGCAGGCACGGGAAAAACCCTGCTTGCTTTAGCGAGCGCCCTCACACAAACATTGGAAACCCAGCTTTATAACGAAATCATCATTACCCGCGCTACGGTGCCTGTTGGTGATGAGATCGGCTTTTTACCGGGTACCGAAGAGGAGAAAATGGCGCCATGGATGGGTGCCCTAGAAGACAACCTCGAGGTACTGCATCTGGGTAACAATCGCCTCTCTGCACTCAATAATGACGCTAACCGCAACTCCACCATGGATATGATTCGTGCCCATATCAAAATCAAATCCATGAGTTTTATGCGGGGGCGCACATTTCAAAATAAATTCCTTATTATTGATGAGGCCCAAAACCTGACACCGAAGCAAATGAAAACCTTGGTCACGCGTGCTGGCCCTGGCACAAAAATCGTCTGCATGGGGAATATCGCACAAATTGATACACCATATCTAACCGAAGGGAGCTCAGGCTTAACCTATGTGGTGGATCGCTTTAAAGGCTGGCCTCATGCGGGGCACATTACTTTACAACGCGGTGAGCGTTCACGCCTTGCCGATTATGCGAACGAAGCCTTATGACGCACAACACTGTTTTACCCATCGGCATCACCATGGGAGATGCCGCTGGGATAGGCCCAGAGATTATTCTAAAGAGCTTTGCTGCCGGGCTCCCCTATCCTGCTGTAGTCTATGGTGATGCTCTCATTCTTAAGCAACAAGCCAAAGATTTGGGCATTGCTCTACCTATTATTTCCATTGCCTCCCCCCGTGATATCCCCGATCAAGGCATTGGCGTACTCAACCGCTGGCAGCCCTTACCTACTATCGCATATGGCCAAGTTCAAGCCCAAGCCGGACGTGGGGCCTATGAATACCTTTGTCATGCCATTGATGATGCCATCGCACAAAAAATCCGTGCTATTGTCACGGCGCCTTTACACAAGGATGCGCTTCTTGCTGGTGGAATTGACGCCCCGGGGCACACTGAAATTCTGGCTCAACGTACCGGCACCACGGATTTTGCAATGATGCTCAGCAACCCAGAGTTACGCGTCATATTAGTTACCATCCATGTGCCCATTACTGCTGTCAGCCCATTGCTCTCTATTGACAAAGAACTGCGTACCATTCGCTTGGCTCACCAAGCCTGTTTACAGGCAGGCATTAAACGCCCTCGAGTTGCGGTAGCTGGCCTTAACCCCCATGCCGGTGAAAATGGTCGCTTTGGTAATGAGGAGGCTCTATTTATTGAGCCGGCCATTCTCGCCGCTCGCAATGAAGGCATTGATGCTACCGGCCCATGGCCTGGGGACACGATTTTTATGCGCGCACGCCGTGGCGAGTTTGATATTGTGGTTGCGCAATACCATGACCAAGGCCTTATTCCCGTCAAATACCTAGGAGTGGAACAAGGCGTCAACACCACTATCGGACTTCCTTTTATACGCACCAGCGTAGATCATGGCACCGCTTATGATATTGCTGGACAAGGTATTGCAGACCCTACCTCTTTGCAAGTGGCATTTAGCACCGCTTTACAAATGACTCAGGGTGTTTCCCATCAGCCCTAGTCATGTAGAACCAATCTTATACGGGACTGTAGTTTAAGAACCGAGTACTTGCCCCTTGGAAGGCGACGCGTACCGTACCAATGGGGCCATTACGTTGCTTACCAATAATTAACTCTGCAGTCCCTTTATCTGGAGAGTCCGGATTATATACCTCGTCTCTATAGATGAACAAAATCAAATCCGCATCCTGCTCAATAGCCCCCGACTCTCGCAAATCTGACATGACGGGTCGTTTATTTGGCCGCTGCTCTAAACTACGGTTAAGCTGCGATAAAGCAATTAAGGGACAATTCAATTCACGCGCTAATCCTTTCAGCGCACGACTAATTTCCGAAATCTCTGTGGCTCGGTTTTCCGAACCAGAACTACCTGACATCAACTGCAAATAGTCAATAATAATTAGGCCTAATTGACCACATTGACGCGCTAAGCGTCGTGCTCTTGCCCTAACCTCCATAGCAGTTAAGCCTGGGCTTTCATCAATATAAATTTGCGCCTCTTGTACCTTTTTAACAGCGTGAGTTAAACGCGGCCAATCGTCTTCGGTCAATTTACCGGTGCGCATGCGATGTTGATCCAACATACCAACCGAGCCAACCATACGCATCGCAAGCTGCACCGCCCCCATCTCCATAGAAAAGACGGCAACGGGCAAACCCTGCTCAATGGCGATATGCTCACCAATGTTCATAGATAATGAGGTTTTACCCATAGAGGGGCGCCCCGCTACAATAATGAGGTCTCCAGGTTGCAACCCAGAGGTCATTCGGTCCAAATCCACAAAACCTGTAGGCACCCCCGTGACCTCGGAGTCCCCCTCTCGATGGTACAGCTCATCAATACGCTCTACCACCTGCGCTAACAAAGGCTGAATATCCTGAAAACCTTTATTACCCTTGGCTCCCTCCTGAGCAATCTGAAATACGCGCGCCTCAGCATCGTCCAATATCTGACGCGCCTCTTTGCCCTGAGGGTTAAATGCCGCCGACGCAATGTCATCCGCCACGGAAACCAGTTTACGCAACATGGATTTTTCCCGTACGATTTCTGCGTAGCGGCGAATATTGGCAGCAGAAGGAGTGTTATGTGCTAAAGCGTTTAGGTAGCTCAGCCCACCTGCCTCTTCGTCTTTGCCCGCATTGGACAAGGACTCATAAACAGTAATTACATCAGCCGGTCGTGCTAAGCCAATAAGGCGGGTAATATGCTGCCAGATGATACGATGATCAAAACGGTAAAAATCGTCATCAGAGATGATATCGGCAATGCGATCCCATGCAGCATTATCCAGCAACAGCCCACCTAAAACAGATTGCTCTGCCTCAATAGAATGAGGCGGTACACGTAAATAATCTAAGCCAGTATCAGTAGCTACAGGACTGTTTTCTATCATAAGACCTCTAATAACAAATAAAAAAAGCCGGTTTGCACCGGCTTTTTAGATCGGTACAGGAATACTGTACCATGCTTAAACCATTTTGGAATTAAGCCATTTCGCCCACTACAGCAACAGTAACCTCTACTGCTACGTCAGGGTGTAAAACGATTTGTACAGGGTACTCGCCAACTGCCTTAAAAGGACCTTCGGGTAAACGAACCTGTGCCTTAACAATCGTATCAAAGCCTTGAGCATTCAATGCAGCGGCGATATCCATGTTGGTAACAGAACCAAACAAACGACCATCTACACCTGCTTTTTGAGTGATCTCAACACGCAAATCGTTAAGTTTAGTGGCAAGCGCCTGTGCAGCGGCCAAACGCTCGGCTTGAGCTTGTTCTAGCTCAGCACGACGAGCTTCGAATTCGGCGATGGCTTCAGGCGTAGCACGACGAGCCATTTTTTGAGGAATCAAGTAGTTACGTGCATAACCATTACGTACACGTACCACATCACCCAAATCACCGAGGTTGACGACTTTTTCGAGCAAAATTACTTGCATGATAATCCCCCAGATTATTTGTGGTTGTCAGTGTAAGGCAACAAAGCCAAGAAACGTGCACGCTTGATAGCGGTATCAAGTTGACGCTGATAGTTTGCTTTTGTGCCAGTTAAACGAGCAGGAATGATCTTGCCGTTTTCTTGGATGAAATCACGCAAAGTATCTAAATCTTTGTAATCGATCTCTTTAACACCGGCCACAGTAAAGCGGCAGAATTTGCGACGTTTAAATAGGGGGTTTTGTTGACCAAAACGACGGCGGCGATCTTTGCCTTTACGAGCGAAAGCCATAATTAACCTCTCTTGAATTCAGTAAAACGGCAGGAGCCGTTATGTTTTTTACACTAGCGCACTAGGTGGAGCGTTTAGGTTTTGAAACTCTTGAATGTGCAAAACTAAGCGCGACGATGATTTACGCAAGGGGGCAATAAAGCCCTGAATCTGTAAAAACGATCCAATAGGTACAGCGGCCAAATAAGTTGCCACATCTCCCATCGCAATGGCCTCTACGCTAAAATCGAGCTGGCGCTGAATAGCGGCTTGCTCGACCACAGATTGATGCTGTAGTGTTATTTCGCAAACAGCAATACCTGCGGGGGTATAACGTAAGGGCTGCGCTTGTAGTACCTGCCCTTGGATGTGTAAATCGTTCACCTAATCCCTAGTAATTAGTCTTCGGACTGTTCGTCCTCGTCCTCGTCTTCTTCGGTAGTGTGCTCAGCACGTGTATCCGCTGTGTTGGATTTGCGGTTTTCTTCGCGCTCTACGGATTTCATCATAACCGAAGGACCCTCGGGAGCATCTTTGGTTTTGGCGATCAAGTAACGCAAAATAGCGTCATTGTAGCGGAAAGAGTGCTCTAGCTCGTCCAGAGTGGACTGACCTACTTCGATGTTAATGCAGACGTAGTGGGCTTTAACCAATTTTTGGATTGGGTAAGCCAACTGACGACGACCCCAGTCTTCTAGACGGTGGACTTTACCGCCTTCGCTGGTGATAATGGCTTCGTAGCGCTCGATCATGGCGGGCACTTGCTCGCTTTGATCGGGGTGTACAATAAACACTACTTCGTAGTGACGCATGTATAACTCCTTGTGGATATCGCTCTAAAATTTGAGCCTAGATAGCCCGACCCACTTATGGATTCGAGCAAAGAATAAAGCGTTTAATTATAAAACCAAAAAGCGCTCTGTGCAAGTAAGCACGAGCGCTTTTTTAATAACAGCAAAAAATGTAGCTAGCCCTCAACAACAGCATAGGCTGAATGATTATGAATGGACTCAAAGTTTTCGGCTTCGATACGATAGCCTTCTATCCCAGGCATAGCAGCCACAGCAACCGCCACATCTCGTACTAAGTCTTCGACAAACTTTGGGTTTTCATAAGCACGCTCTGTGACGTATTTTTCGTCTGTGCGCTTTAGCAAACCCCATAGCTCACATGACGCTTGGGCCTCAATGGTTTGAATCAATGCATTTAAATCCAAATGCTCTGGATGCGCCACGACAGAAACAGTAATGTGAGAGCGCTGATTATGCGCCCCATATTTTGAAATTGCCTTAGAGCAAGGACACAAGCTTGTTACAGGCACCAACACCGTAAGCTCAAACTGCACATCAGCTTGACCGTCTACGGTAGCCACAGCATTTGCACTCCAACTCACCTGATAGTCCAACAGGCTTCCGACCTCGGAAACAGGTGCTTTTTTGTGCATAAAATACGGGAAGGACGCGGAGACATCGCCTTCGGTAGCATTGAGCAACCCTAGCATTTCTCCTGTCATTTGACAAAACCCCTGCATGGTTAACGGCGAAGCACGATGCTTTTCGAGCAATTCTAAAAAGCGCGACATATGCGTGCCTTTTTCCTCGGCCGGCAAAGCTACTGTTAGCTCCCACTCGGCCACCGTTGGCATGGTTTCTGTGCCATTATCCACCAAAAGCGGATAGCTTACATCCCGCACCCCTACTTTTTGAATAGGAATACGACGCGTATCCACGCTACTTTGGACATCTGGCATGCTTTCTACAGGAGTAGTCAAAGTCGACATAATCGGTTCCGGTCTGCGTCAGCGACGCTTCTATAAATGATAATCAGTACAACTATTATGAAACAATTGAAGCCTAAAACATAAGATACCCCCAATCATTGAGGGCATTTAATTAGTTCTGATTGGCTAACAAATCGGTAAAACGAGATTGAATGCGCTCGGTAATGCTTTCGCTATCTAAGCCAATTTCAGCATGTAGCTGCTTTTGTTCGCCATGATCAATAAACCGGTCAGGGTAACCCAATAACAACGTTGGGACATTAGCTTGAGCTTGGCTCAGGTATTCCAACACAGCGCTGCCGGCCCCGCCCATCACACAGCCATCCTCTAGCGTCACAATGGCTTGATGGCTTTGTAAGAGCGAATCAATAAGCGCCGTATCCAAAGGCTTCACAAAACGCATATCCACCAAGGTCAAATCCAATTGCTCCGCTACAGCCTTGGCATTATGCAATAACGTACCAAACGCTAAGATCGCAATTTTCTGACCCTGACGGCGAACCACCCCTTTGCCTACAGGCACCGTTGTTAAGTCAGCGGTGACCTCTGCCCCACAGCCTGCACCACGCGGATAACGCACAGAGCTAGGCCCTGTATGCTGATAACAGGTATTTAGCAGCAAACGAGTTTCATTTTCATCAGAAGGGGTGCTAATCACCATGTTCGGGATACAACGCAAATAAGCAATATCATAATTTCCCGCATGGGTAGCCCCATCCGCACCTACCAGGCCCGCACGATCTAAGGCAAACGTGACATCTAAGTCTTGCAACGCCACATCATGAATGAGCTGGTCATAACCCCGTTGTAAAAATGTGGAGTAAATCGCTACCACTGGCTTGAGCTGCTCACAAGCCAACCCCGCCGCAAACGTGACCGCATGTTGCTCTGCGATGCCCACATCAAAATATCGCTGCGGGAACTGTTTTTCAAACGCCACCATGCCACTACCCTCTCGCATGGCGGGAGTTATACCTATTAATCTCTCGTCCGCTGCAGCTTGGTCACACAACCACTGACCAAACACCTGTGTAAACGTTTGAGGCGCTGGCACGGACGATTTAACAATACCCTGCTTTGGATCAAAGCGACCCGGTCCGTGATACAAAATAGGATCGGCTTCGGCACGCTGATAACCATGTCCTTTTTTAGTGACCACATGTAAAAACTGCAAGCCGCCGAGCTCGCGCAAGTTTTCTAAAGTAGGGATTAAGGAGTCTAAGTCATGGCCATCAATAGGGCCGACATAATTAAAGCCGAGCTCCTCGAACAAGGTAGCCGGGGTCAATACACCTTTGGCGTGGCCTTCGAAACGGCGCGCTAGCTCCAGCATGGGGGGCATATGCTGAAGCACTGCCTTACCCATATTTTTAGCTTTGGCATAAAACTGCCCAGACATCAAGCGAGCAAAGTACCGATTAAGCGCCCCCACTGGCGGCGAAATCGACATATCGTTGTCATTTAATACCACCAGCATATTAATGCCTGGGGTGACCCCTGCATTGTTTAGGGCTTCAAAGGCCATGCCCGCGGTCATGGCACCGTCTCCAATTACGGCAATATGCTGACGCTGCACGCCCTGGTTACGCGAAGCCACAGCCATTCCTAAAGCTGCTGAAATCGAGGTTGAGGAATGCGCCGTACCAAAGTCATCGTATTCGGATTCAGAGCGCTTTGGAAAGCCTGATATCCCCCCATACTGGCGCAAAGAAGCCATTTGCTCGCGGCGCCCTGTCAATATCTTATGGGGATAAGACTGATGCCCAACGTCCCACACAATGCGGTCATGCGGGGTATTAAATACATAGTGAAGCGCCACAGTAAGCTCTACTGTGCCCAGGTTGGAAGAAAGGTGTCCCCCAGTGCGAGCCACCGACTGCAAGATATATTCACGCAGCTGGGTCGCGATCTGATCGAGATCAGCGCGTTTTAGGGCGCGCAGATCATGAGGAGACTGGATATGCTGCAAAGATACATTAGCCATACGATTGTGAGAGTGGGGCAAAAATAGGCGCTACAGCGCCTAAGAATAATTAGAATAAAGCCTATTGTAGACGCATTTGGGCTCAGTGCGACAAGTGCTAATGATTTCTATCCACAATAAAGTTTGCTAAAAGCTGTAGACTTTGCGCACCATTACCCAGTGGCAATATGGCTTTATGTGCTTGGTCTTTTAGCTCTGCTAACAACTGCCGCGAGGCTTCAAGCCCCATCACTGAGACATATGTGGGTTTGTTATCCGCTGCGTCTTTCCCTGCTGTTTTCCCAAGGGTGGCGGTGTCCGCCGTCACATCTAAAATGTCGTCGACCACCTGAAAAGCCAAGCCAACCGCTTGCGCGTATTCGGTTAAGCGCTGACGCACGGGAGAACTGGCCCCGGCAACAATCCCGCCCAACAGTACGGAAACCTCGAGCATAGCCCCGGTTTTCATGCGGTGCATTTGACGCAATTCCTCTAGCGACAAGTGTTTATCTACGCTAGCACAGTCAATGGCTTGACCACCCACCATACCTAAACTACCCGAGGCTTTAGCCAAAGCAGCAACAGCCTGAATCACTAAAGCTGGGGCGATAGGCATCGTTGCCAAAAACTCAAAAGCTAAAGGCTGCAACGCATCGCCCACCAGCATAGCAGTGGCCTCATCATACGCCACATGCACTGTAGGACGCCCGCGGCGCAACTCATCATCATCCATACAGGGTAGGTCATCATGCACGAGTGAGTAGGCATGGATTAACTCTACTGCTGCTGCAGCATGATCCAACGCTTTAATTTGAGCACTGCTTAATTCGGCATTTTGTACAGCCGCCTCGCCTGCGGCATATACCAAAGCAGCGCGTACCCGTTTTCCACCTCCTAGTACGGCATAACGCATCGCCTCGTGCAAAACGGCAGGGGTGGTTTCTGCCATTGGCATGTTTTGTTCCAAGAAATGCGCTACGCGCTCAATATGCTGCTCTAACCATTGCTGGTTTTGTTCTTTGTTGGGCATAGGTTAATCCTGATCGGTATCGATATCGGTAAGTGGGCGCATAAACTGGCCCTGCAAGACCTGTACCTGTTGTTCCACTTCGTCTAAGCGCTTTTGACAGATTTGTGCTAGCTGCACACCCTGCTGATAAGCAGCCAGCGACTGCTCCAACGCCAACTCCCCACTTTCCATGCGGGTAACGATCTGCTCTAACGCTGCCAATGCCTGTTCAAAATTTTGTGGCAGCGAATCATCCGGAGTGAATTCAGACATAGTAACGGAGTCCAAAATTGCTATAACGGTATCCATTGTACCTAGGATTGGATAAAGACAAAGCGAGAGATTTATCTCTGGGCAGTAGCTCGAGGACGTGACGCATCTGTAATCCACTCGCTCCAAGAGCCTGGGTACAGCACAGAGCCACTTAAACCCGCTAATTCCATCGCAAATAGATTATGACAAGCCGTAATACCGGACCCACAATAATGCACCACCTGCTCGGCCGGTATATTGCCCAGCAGCTGCTCAAACTCGGCTCGTAGCTGCTGCGGCTGTTTAAAGCAGCCATCCTCTTGCAGGTTAAATGCAGTAGGACGGTTAAGCGCTCCAGGGATATGGCCCGCCACAGGGTCTATAGGCTCCATCTCCCCCCGATAACGCGGCTCGGCACGGGCATCGACCAACGTCCAGCGCGGCTGGGCTAACTGCGCTAAAATTTGCGATGCCGTAACGGTAGGCTGTTTAGGCTCAGGCATACCCGGTTTGCGAGTACGCGGCACAGGCGGTAATGCCAACTGTGTATCAGTCACCCCCCCTGCGGCTAACCATGCTTGCCACCCCCCATCTAAAATACGTACCCGCTCAAAGCCCGCCCAGCGCAATAGCCACCATGTACGTGCTGCCATATGTGCTTGACTCGCATCATAAACCACAATAGGGGTATCTGGTTTTAGCCCATACTGCTGCATCAGTTGAGAAAAAACCGCCAAATCAGGTAGGGGGTGACGCCCATTCGTACCCGTTTTTTCCCCCACCAGCTCGGCTTCATTATCTAAAAAATAAGCACCGGGTATATGCGCCTGAAGATATTGCTGGCGCCCTAATCGATGTTGGTGCAAATCATGGCGCACATCAAAAATAATGATGTCAGGTTCGTGTAATAAGGCCTGGAGCTCTTGAGCGCGAATAAGTAGTTCAGACATTGACTATCCTTTTTGACTGATGGTTTCCGCAGATGCTTGACCACGCATAATACGATCTTCTGTATAAGTACGCCAAGCAGAGATCAATCCAGACACAATAATTAAGGCCATTCCCCCCCAAGCCATTACATCAGGAAGATCACCCCACACCACAATACCTAATAGCGCAGCAAAAATAATGGTTGAGTATTGCAAAACTGCTGTTAACAAAGCAGAGCCCAATCCAAAGGCGCGCGTCATCGCTAACTGCCCAAATAGACCACTTACCCCTACCCCCATCAAAGCTAAATACGCCTGCCAGCCCAAGGTTGGCCAACCTAACACCGTCAATGTCACTCCCCCACTTATACAAACAAAAGTAGAAAAAATAAACACGGTGCGCCACTCCGGCTCACCCAAACGACCAAGTTGACGGATCTGCATCATTGCCACCGCCGCACAAGCCCCTGCCATCAAGCCCAACAGCGCATAAGGTAGCTGCTCTGCATGCAAACTAGGACGTAACACGGCTACCACCCCTAAAAAACCAAACATCACCGCAATGATGCGAATCGGATCACGCTGTGTGCCACCAAAAAGCAGCATCCAAAAACCAATAAATAAGGGCGCGGTATAATTTAGACTGATGGCCGTTGAGAGTGGCAACATGGATAAAGCCATAAACCCTAGCCACATCGAGGTCACGCCAAAGCCATTTCGCAGCAAATGTGCTTTCCAGCTTTTGGGACGCAAGCTTTTTTTATGGTATTGCGTCCATAAAAACAATAAAATAACAGAGGGAATGCCTCGGAAAAGTATAATCTGTGGCATGTTAGCATCGTAGTCGGAAGCCAGTTTCACACAGGCTCCCATCAAAGCAAACATCGCACATGCCACCAACATCCATAACGACTGCATGCAATAATGACCTTATGAGTGGGCGTAAATCTCATACTATACTCTGCGCCCTTGTAAAAGATACAATTAGCCTCAGTTTATCAATCAACCATCGGACACTGTGGCGTTTTCGCCCGATATGTTTTATCACGCTATAGGAAGTACGCATGAAGCGCATTTTTTTATTTTTAGCCACTAACTTAGC
>NZ_JASLIX010000133.1:0-9208 GCF_030152715.1 Paenalcaligenes sp. | reverse complement strand
GATTTGGACATGTATTGTATTTGTAGCGGCCGTAGCACTAGCGCTGGTGTTACGTGATCATAATGGTAATGTACTGATTGTTGCACCGCCTTGGCACGTGAGCTTTTCTATTACTTTTGGTGTGATCGCTCTGATTGCCGGGTTTTTTGGTTTTTATGCACTATTACGTTTGCTTTCGTGGTTAACAGGTAGTCCCGAGCGTTTTAAAATTTGGCGACGTCGCCGAGCAGAAAAACGTGATCAAGCGCTTTTGCAAAATGGGTGGATTAGTACGCTGGAAGGCCGTTATGCGCAAGCGGAAAAAGAGCTCTCTAAATTGCTAGCCAAAACCAAGTCAAAAACCTCAAAGGTGGTGGCTGGTTTGGCCTCTGCACAGGCCTCACAGTACCTAGAAGAATATCAGCGTCGCGATGAGGCGTTACAGATTGCACAAAAAAACGCGGGTTCGGATCCTCGTTTAAAGTTAGCCTACGCGACCGCTGCTGCTGAGCTCTATTTAGAGCAAGGACAAACCCAGCAGGCGATTGATTTATTGCAGCCGGTACAGGATGCGAGCTCACGTCATTTTCATGCTACCCGTTTATTGCTGAAAGCATACAGACAGCAAGATAACTATGAGCGTGTTTATGAGCTAACTCGTTTGTTATTGCGTCGTAGCGCGATTGATAAAACGCAAGCTTTAGCTTATATCGAGTATGCGGCAGCGCGACGTATTCAGTCGGCCACACAGATAGATTCGTTTAAAGCAGTCTGGAATGATTTGCGCACTGAAGAAAAAAATCTGGAGCAGGTGGCTATAGCGGCGGCGCAGTTCCTAGAGGCACAGCAAAACTATGAAGAGCAAGCGCGAGTATTAGAAGCAGCGATTCAGCAAAAACCTAGTCCGGAATTGTATAGTTTATATGCTAACTGCCCAGCTGAGCATTACAGTCGTCGCTTAAGTAAAGCGGAAGAGTGGTTGCAAAAATACCCACACGACCCAGCCTTATTGATCGCTTTAGGGCGTTTGTGTATTACAGGGCAGTTGTGGGGCCAAGCTGAGCATTATTTAAAACGCAGCATGAAAATCCGTAATGACTTACGCGTGCATGCTTTGTTGGCTCAGTTGTATGATGCATTAGGACGAGAAGAGGACGCTAGGTATCATTGGCGTATTGCGGCAGTCACGGCAGGTGCACTACCTGTTATGACTCCTAATCGCTTATTACCAGCGGCTGATTTACAGGCGGATCCTACCTTGGTTGATGGTCACTTGCCCGAAGCACCGCTGATCGTAGATAATGAGCGTCCTATGGCTGCAAGTGCAGTAGATAGCAGTGTTTTAGGCGCAAAGTCGCATACGGTGCTTGCACCTAGCGAAATGACTGAAACGAGCGAGAACAGTCATCATCCAGATCATTATTTTGATTCTGCTCCTATTCCTGGAGTGGATGTAACGATGACTTCTGATGGTTCCTCTCGCTCAAAAGATTAATTGTTTTTATAAAGGCGTATCAATGAGCTTGACTGCAATAAGTTATGGCGACAATGCCCCCGAAGAATTCAACGTGGTTGTAGAGATCCCGATGAATTCGGATCCGGTCAAATATGAAATTGATGATAAAACAGGCGTGGTGATGGTAGACCGCTTTATGTTGGCGGCGATGCATTATCCATGTAACTATGG
Organism: Paenalcaligenes sp.; assembly: GCF_030152715.1. Taxonomy (NCBI): domain Bacteria; kingdom Pseudomonadati; phylum Pseudomonadota; class Betaproteobacteria; order Burkholderiales; family Alcaligenaceae; genus Paenalcaligenes; species Paenalcaligenes sp. The sequence continues at coordinate 7,542 of NZ_JASLIX010000133.1, read as the reverse complement.
CTATGTGCCACAAACTATTTCCGAGGATGGCGATCCGGTAGATGTGTTGGTTTTATCGCCTTTTCCAATTCAGGTAGGTGCGGTAGTAAAATGTCGTGCCGTAGGGGTATTGAATATGGAAGACGAAGCCGGTGGCGATGCTAAGGTGTTGGCTGTACCTGTAACTAAACTTTATCCTCCATACCGCCATATCAATGCACCTTCTGATTTACCCCAAGAGGAATTAGATCGTATCCAGCACTTTTTTGAGCGTTATAAAGACTTAGAAAAAGGGAAGTGGGTTAAGGTCCAAGGCTGGGCGGATGCAGATGCGGCCAAAGCGGAAATCACGAGCAGTATCGAGCGCTATAAAGCAGCAAAATAATAGCTAAAGCGCTATGCAGAAAAAAGGCTTTACATGATGGAATGTAAAGCCTTTTTTTATGCGTTGCCAGTGATAGCAGCTGCTTAGCATTAAATGGCTGTTGTTGATAGGGGAGTGTGGTTTTTTATCAAGTATTAATAAATTTAATACAGGGTTATTTTGCTTATTTATGTAACATGCAGTAAGATCAGTTCAGCGTTTGAACAAGTCAAAAAGCGCGCAGGATAAGGGGACGAGTGTTTCGAGATCTTACGGCATTAGGATCTTGTGTTTTATACAGCGGCATTTTGCCGCTGTTTTTTTTCGTTGTTCATGGTTACATTTTGTATTGAGCGGCTGGGCTATGGTGGTATTAGAAGTACAGACCGTTGTTTGTATGATTATTGAAAAGGAATAAGCCATGAGCCAAAATAACCAGAGTATTCTTGATGTCGTCGCAATTCGTGCGCAAGCAAAAAAACATGTTGACGACGGGGCAGTTTCTTCCGGCTATCAGGGCGATAGAGAAAAAATCATCCAAATGCTCAACGAAGCATTGGCGACAGAATGGGTCTGTGTATTGCGCTATATGCGCCATTATTTCACCGCTACAGGTATCCATAACGAATCCATTAAAGCGGAGTTTTTAGAGCATGCACAACAGGAGCAAGAGCATGCTAGCCGTATTGCTGAGCGCATTGTGCAGTTAAATGGTGAGCCCGATTTAGACCCAGCGACCTTAGTAACACGTAGTCATGCCGAATACGATACCAGTGCTGATATTAAGGACATGATTCGTGCGAACTTAATTGCTGAGCGTATTGCCGTGGAGTCGTATCGTCAGATGATTGCAATTATTGGTGATACCGACCCCACCACACGTCAAATGTTAACGGAAATTATGGCAGTAGAAGAAGAGCATGCGGATGAAATGAGCGATTTATTAGGCTTGTAAATCGGTATTTTGTTGTAGCAAGGTGCCTCGTCCCCTGGATGGTGACGGGGCATTTTTATTGGGAGTGGGGCAGCAGACTAAGCTGGGCGCCATATTCTTGCCAGATTTGATTTTGGATTTGTTGGGATACGGCCTCTTTTTGGGCAGCAGGCACTAAAAAGCGTATTTCCACCCAGTGCTGCTTGGTGTCTACAGGTTCCCACAGCACCTCTATTTTATTAGATGGGGCTTCTAAAAGGGCTCTGGAGCCCAAGCGTTGAAAATGACGTAATGAGTCATTTGCCCATGGCTCACAAATGCGGGTTGCAATACGCGTAGCAATATCTGTGAACTCGGCTCGCGGCGTGGCGTAAGGGACAGCAATGCGCAGTGTGCCCACGACATAAGCACCTAGCCCAAAGTGATTCGTGATGACCGCAGTTAGCAATACACTATTAGGTAGCACAATGGTTTTACCCGTAATTTGATGGGAACCATTGGTTTCAGAAAGGGTGATATTCAGTAGGTCCACATCTACTACCAGGCCCTGCACACCGCTGAGTTCAATATGGTCTCCCACATTAAAAGGGCGCGACATAGCAAACATGGTGTAACCGGTGATGCACATAATAAGCTCTTTGGTGGATAAAACCAATGCCATGGCAAAAGCGGAAAGGGAAATCGCTACACCAGCAATCTTGGTGGCCCAAATCATGACAATAAAGCTAACAGCAGCCAAGATGATGACGTTTTTAATTAAAACCAGTTGTTGTCGGCCTTGGCCCCGCTTAGCTTGCGCGCGTGCCGGTGAGGTTTGATAGCGCACATTAAGATGGTTGAGAAAGATAGCAACGATAATCACCACAATGGATGAAACGATACGTACTAGCTCACCACCAAAAAAGGTATTTAGGCTACTAATCAAGTGAAAGTTCCTCGGATGAAGTCAAAATACGGCTTATTTTATCAGCCTGTGGCTTAAAACCCTATGCTAAGTGCTCGTTGTCGTCAGCAGTTTGCTTTGAGAAAGGGTAGGGGTATTCCATTTCGTTGGCTAGCTTGTGGTAGCATTTAGGTAACAGAATTGATTTTTTTTGCACGAAAGGTTTATTGATGAGCAAAACATCCTTAGATAAAAGCAAAATTCGTATTTTATTACTTGAAGGTGTGCATCAAAATGCAATAAACACCTTTAATGCCGCCGGTTACGACAACATTGAAACCATTCCCAGTGCGTTGTCGGGTGATGAGCTCAAAGCCAAGATTGCCGATGCGCATTTTATTGGTATCCGTTCTCGCACCCAGCTCACTAAAGAAGTCTTTGATGTGGCAGAAAAGCTGGTGGCCGTAGGATGTTTTTGTATTGGTACGAATCAGGTGGATTTAACTGCTGCTCGTGAGCGGGGGATTGCTGTCTTTAATGCACCGCACTCTAATACGCGTTCGGTGGCAGAGCTAGTTTTAGGTGAAGCCATTATGTTGCTACGTGGCATTCCGCAAAAAAATGCGGCGGCTCATCAGGGCAAATGGCTCAAGAGTGCGGCGGGTTCTTACGAGATGCGCGGTAAGACGCTAGGGATTATTGGGTATGGTTCAATTGGTACACAGTTATCCGTATTGGCCGAAGCCTTAGGCATGAATGTGGTGTATTACGATGTGGTCACGAAGCTGCCTTTAGGTAATGCCCGCCAGCTTGATCAGCTTGATCAGCTTCTTGCCCAAAGTGATGTGGTTTCCTTACACGTGCCAGAGCTACCCTCTACGCATATGATGATGGGCGAAAAACAAATACGCACCATGAAAAAGGGTGCCGTGTTGCTTAACGCGGCGCGAGGCACGGTGGTCGATATCGATGCCTTGGCAGCGGCGATTCAGGACAAGCATCTAGCCGGTGCGGCCATTGATGTGTTCCCAGTGGAGCCCCGCTCCAATGATGATGAGTTTCTCAGTCCGCTACGTGGCCTGGATAATGTGATTTTAACCCCTCATATTGGGGGTTCCACCCAAGAGGCTCAGGCCAATATTGGGATCGAGGTGGCACAAAAGCTTGTGAAATATAGCGATAATGGCACGTCGGTGTCCTCGGTGAACTTTCCTGAGCTGGCTTTGCCCTCGCACCCTGGCAAGCATCGCATTTTACATATTCACAAAAATCAGCCGGGTATGTTAGGGGCCATTAATAAAGTTTTTGCTGATAGTGATATCAACGTATCGGGGCAGTTTTTGCAAACAGATGAAGCCGTGGGCTATGTGGTCATTGATGTGGATCAAGCGCATTCCCAGCAGGCTTATCAAGCGTTAAAAGAAATTCCGGGAACGATGCGTTGTCGCTTGTTGTTTAGCTAGTTCTCACTGGTGTTATTTAAAGCCCTTTGGTGTATATCAAAGGGCTTTTTTAACGAGGATTACACAGCCTGAGCAGGCAGAAAAAACAACTCGATTTGGGTGCCGTGATCGAGTTCACTTTTTAAGTCTAAGCGCCAAGACAGTTTTTCACACATCAGTGTGACAATATACAGACCCAGTCCCCCTGTTGTGGGAGCTTGCTGCTGTCCAAGTCGAGCTTGTTGCTGTGGGCTTAAACCCCGACCTTGGTCTTGTAATAGTATATGATCGGCGTAGAGGTGTAGCGTAATGGTTCCCGTTGTGTGCTGCAGTGCATTTTGAATCAAATTACGCAATAGCATGGTGATGAGTAGGGCGTTGGCTTCAACCTGGGGCTGCGCATGGCTGTGAAAATGCACACGTTGTGGGATAGGGTACACCGTTCCCATATCTTGGAGTAATTGCTGAATAAGTGATTGGAGATGAACGGTATGTATATCGTGGCTGGACTCATAACGGGATAAGCGCAAAATCGTATTAATATTATCTGTCATATCCTGATTGGCGCGCTTTAAGCGTTGTAAGGTTTTTTGATCGGCAGGGCTAAGTTGGTTACGGGCTTCGATAATTTCTATGGCGCCGGCGATGACAGCAATAGGTGTCCGTAGCTCGTGACTAGCCAAATGCAGTAGGTTTTTTTCGCGCTGCATATAGGCGGTGAGCTCGGCTAAAAAGCGGTTAAATGTTTGGGCAATATCGTAGAGCTCTTGGTCTTGATAGTTCAGCTTGAGTTGTGGCAGGTTCGGGCCAACGGGCAGTTGTTGGATGGTTTGACTAAGCCGTTGTAAAGGGGTGGTGATTTTTTGGCTACTGACACGAGCCAGCCACCAGCTGAGTATGGAAATTAATCCGACCAAAATAAAGGTGAGAGCAGTGAATTTGTCTTCACGCTGCTCAAATGCCGTAATGTTGCGTGCCACATACAGTGTGCCATGAGAGGTGGTTTGCTTATTAAGTAAAAAAGTTTGGTCTTGTTCGTAGACCTCAGCGACCTCACGTTGTGCTAAGGCATTAAATAAACTCGGGAAATGAGCGGGGTGGGGTTGGCCAGCAGGGATATAAGCAATTTGGTGTGAAGCGCTTTGCCAAATAAAGGGCTCTGTACCTTGCATTGGCGCGATAATAGGGGCATCGCCAAGCTCAGGTGACATTTTTAGCATGGTGTATTCTAAGCTTTCGTTGGCTAAAAAAAGAGTCAGCACCATTGTGATCATACTGATTAGGCTGACAATAAAAATGGCACGGTAGATACGATTCGCGATGGGTTTCATAGGCAAGGCTTGGATTGTAGCGGTTTAGGTGCTAATCTTAATTGTTTTCATAATATAAAAAATGCGCTTTATTGTGTACAAAAGCGTAAAAAACATTAGCGCAATCGGCTTTTTGCGTTTTAAAATATTTTTTTGCCGTTTATATGTAAAAAGCATTTGCTTAGGTTGAATTATCGTGCCAGAAACTGTATCTACTCGTACCGAAGAAGACCTTTTAGGTCAATTAGAAGTTCCTTCTCATGCCTATTATGGCATTCAAACTCTACGTGCTGTCCAGAACTTCAAGCTTTCTGGGGTGCCGTTAGCGCATTTTCCTAATTTTGTGATTGCGTTGGCCATGGTTAAACATGCTGCTGCCGATGCAAATCACGAGCTAGGCTATTTGACTACATGCAAACATCAGGCGATTACCCACGCATGTCAACGCATTATGCAGGGTGAATTCCATGATCAGTTTGTGGTGGATATGATTCAAGGGGGTGCTGGTACCTCGACGAATATGAATGCCAACGAGGTCATTGCGAATGTGGCGTTGGAATACTTAGGCTGCGAAAAGGGGGACTACAAACAAGTTAACCCCAACAATGACGTGAACATGGCGCAGTCTACTAACGATTCTTACCCTACCGCAATTCGCTTGGGGCTGTTGTTAGGGCATGACAAGCTTTTACTGAGCTTAGAAAATTTGATCGCGGCGTTTCGGGTAAAAGCACAGGCTTTTGAGCATGTATTAAAAATGGGGCGTACACAGCTTCAGGATGCTGTTCCTATGACCCTTGGTCAGGAATTCCAAGCGTTTGCAACCACCCTCGAAGAAGATTTATGCCGTTTACGCACGCTGGTGCCAGAGCTGCTTTGCGAGGTAAACCTAGGTGGAACCGCAATTGGTACAGGGATTAATGCTGACCCTAGCTACCAACGTTTAGCCGTAGAGCGATTGGCTGCGATCAGTGGTCATCCGGTCAAATCGGCGGTGGACCTGATCGAAGCCACTTCAGATATGGGTGACTTTGTCTTGTTCTCCGGTATGCTCAAGCGCACAGCGGTTAAACTCTCAAAAATCTGTAATGACTTACGCTTGCTTTCGAGCGGACCACGCACAGGGATTAACGAGATTAATCTTCCTGCCCGTCAGCCAGGTAGCTCGATTATGCCGGGTAAAGTCAATCCCGTGATTCCAGAGGCCGTGAATCAAGTGGCGTTTGAAATCATAGGCAATGATCTAACACTGACCATGGCGGCGGAAGCCGGTCAGCTACAGCTAAACGTCATGGAACCGATCATTGCTTACAAAATGTTTGATTCCATTCGTTTATTGCAGCGCTCGATGGATATGTTGCGCGAGCTTTGTATTGATGACATTACCGCTAATGAAAACCACTGCCTGCATTTGGTCGAGCATTCTATTGGGCTAGTGACGGCACTTAACCCCTATATTGGTTACCAAAACTCCACACGAATTGCTAAAAAAGCCCTAGAGAGTGGTCGTGGGATTCTGGAGCTGGTGCGCGAGGAAAAACTCCTCGAAGACGACGTATTGGATGATATTTTGAAACCCCAGAATATGATCGCTCCCCGTTTGGTTCCAGTGAACAGCTAATCTAAGCAAAGCGACAACGGCATCAAGGCATAGCTCAAAAGGCTATGCCTTTTTGTTTGTGGGATAAAATGGTTAAAGAATTACCACAGGAGTATGGTTATGCATTTACAAGAAGAGCTTTATCAAAGTCTCTATGAGCTAGCGGATCAGGGCAATATTGCCTTAGATCAGGGGCGCTACGAGGAGGCAATCGTATTATGGCAGCAGGCGCTAGATGTATTACCTGCTCCAGTTAATCAATGGCAGGCGGCCTTTTGGTTATATGCGTCGATGGGAGAGGCCTTATATCAGCTAGAGCGCTACGATGAGGCCACAGCGGTATTAGAACAAGCAGCCCATAACCCCGAGGGCAAAGAAAATCCGTATCCTTATTACATGCTAGGTAAATGCGCTTGGCGCTCAGGCCAAGACAAAGCGGCCAAGTATCTTTTAAAAGCTTACGATTTAGATGGCGAAGGGATTTTTATAGCGGACCCTGTCGATGGCGAGGCCTGTTTGGCTTATCTTTATGATTTGGGTGCACTTTAAAAATGTTAAAAACCATTCATGATATTGACTTTGCGGCCTTGTATAAACAGCATAAGCAGTTGGCAGCTCGACCTCGTTCTAGCCCAGAAAAATGGGATGCTAAAGCCCAGCAGATAGGGATAGGGCAGCTAGAGGACGCTTATACGCACGCTTTATTACAAGCACTATCGTTGCAAAAAACAGAAACCCTGTTAGATGTGGGCTGTGGTGCTGGGGCCGTGGCGGTACTTGCCGCGCCTTATGTACGGCAGGTGTATGCGCTGGATTACAGTGTGGGTATGCTGGCCAAACTGCAAGAGAATGCCCAACACTATCAGGCGCATAATATTAAAACATTATGTAAAGACTGGGAAGATGATTGGCAGGATGTGCCTGTTTGCGATGTGGTGGTTGCTTCGCGATCTACTTTGGTCGAGGATATGGCGGCGGCACTCAAAAAACTGACCCAACAGGCAAGGCGTCGAGTGTATTTGACCTATCC
>NZ_JASLIX010000096.1:0-16652 GCF_030152715.1 Paenalcaligenes sp. | reverse complement strand
CGTTCTGTTTGGTAACGCATTAAAGCCTCAAAGCGATCACTATGTTGTGCATCGAGAATCTCTACGGGGCGTACCTGAAAACGATCTAGGTCATCCATAGGTAAATAAATGCGGCCACGGCGCGCATCATCCCCTACATCGCGAATAATATTGGTTAACTGAAAAGCAAGCCCGAGCTTAACGGCATAGTCACTGGTTTGTGTGGTGGTTTGCCCAAAGATTTTTGCAGATAACAGTCCTACGACGCTGGCGACATGCCAACAATAGTTTTTTAGCTCATCCCAGTTTTGATAGCGGACCTCATCCAAATCCATTTCCATACCATCGATGACCGCGAGCAGCTCTGTCATTTTCAGGTCATAAGTGTGAATATGTGGTGCGAGGGCCTGCATCACAGGGTGCGTTGCCTCTTTTGGGTTGTTGTAGAGTGCATTAACTTGCGCTCGCCACCAAATAAGCTTCATGCGGGCGACGGAAGGCTCAAGGGTTTCATCAACCACATCATCGACCTCACGACAAAAAGCATACAAGGCCGTAATTGCTTTACGGCGCTCTGGAGGCAGAAATAAAAACGCATAATAAAAACTGGAGCCGCTTTGGGCCGCCTTGTTTTGGCAGTATTCGTCTGGACTCATAATGAGAAAAAATTAAAAGCGTGTGAATAAAAGACGGCCACCTAAGCGTAACCAATCTGCCTTGCCAAGCTTAGGGCGGGCAGTGAATACATCATATTGCACTTGGTCTAAACGCTCTAGGATCCGTAGCCCCCCTAAGATGATCATTTTTAATTCTAAGCCTATCCGTCCAGGCAGGCGCTGAACCAAGGGCTTACCTTGCTCAAGCAGGCTACGCGCGTAGCGCACCTGCTCTTGCATGAGCTGTTGCCATTGTAGGTCTTGTTGGGAGGTTGTGGGCTGTTGCTGGCAACGTCGTTGAATATAGCTTTCATCGAGCTGATGTGCATTGAGCGCATCGAGCGGCAAATAAACGCGATCTTTTTCCCAATCGATGGCAACATCTTGCCAGAAGTTGGTTAATTGTAAGCCAGTACAGATGGCGTCCGACATACGTAAACTATCAGGGCGTAGCTCTTGATACAGGTGCAGTAGAATACGCCCCACTGGATCGGCGGAATGCCGACAGTATTGGTGGATTTGTTCATAGCTTTGGTAGCGTTTGACTGTAATGTCTTGCTCGAAAGCTGTGAGTAAGTCAGCAAACAGATAAACAGGTAGTTGGTATTGCTCGATAACCGTCGCTAGAGGTGTAAAAATTTTATAGCGTGGATCAGAGGGGGGTAAATGTAAGCTGCCCTGCTCGATCTGGCTAAGCGCTTCACGGTATGCCGCTAGTTGCTGTAAACGCCAGCTATCACTGTGATCGCCTTCGTCGGCAATATCATCAGCGCTCCGAGAGAACCAATAAATATGGGTAATAGGTTGCCGAAGGTGCTTGGGCAGCAGCCACGAGGCAACGGGGAAATTTTCATAATGATCGACAGACATAAGTGGGAGTATAAATCACCATTGCGTTAAGATCTTATTATGCGGTTAAATGAACCGCATTCGAGTTCAGTATTTTGAAATTTTTAGGTAGTCTCATGCCTCGTCCTATTGCTGTCCAAATCTCTATTGCCGCAATGCGCCATAATTTAGCGCATATTCGTTCTACTTTGCACCATCAAGTAGCACCGCTAGGGCGACCGGCCCCGTTTATATGGGCGGTAATTAAGGCTAATGCATATGGTCATGGCATTGATCAGGCAGTTAAAGGTTTTGCACAAGCCGATGGGTTGGCACTGTTAGACATCAACGAAGCCATACGCTGCCGCGAGCTAGGTTGGACCAAGCCGATTATGCTGCTAGAGGGTTTTTTTTCGATAGAAGACCTTGCCGTACTCGATGAGTATACGCTGACAACAGTAATTCACCACTGGGAACAGATCACATGGTTAAAGCAAGCTCCTCGTTTGCGGCGTCCTGTAGCGGTAATGGCAAAGCTCAACACAGGCATGAATCGTTTGGGTTTTGCACCTGAGCAGTTCGAGCGGGCGTATCAGGCTTTGCTTGAGCTACAACAAGAAGGGGTTATTTCCTCGTTAGGGAAAATGACCCATTTTGCTCGCGCTGATGATGATCCGAGTATTACTTATCAACAATTACTGTGTTTTAATACAGTAACAGGCGCATTACCAGGTGCTATAAGTGTGTGTAACTCGGCCGGAACATTAACCGCTTCGTTGCAGCAACACTTACCGGATCATACCGAACAATGGGTACGACCAGGGGTTTGTTTATATGGCGCGTCACCGTTTGCAGCGGTTTCAGCCCACGAGCTTGGCTTGCAACCTGCGCAAACCCTGATGGCTGAAATTATCAGTGTGCGCGATATTGCTGCCCATCAAGGGGTAGGGTATGGACATCATTTCATTAGTCCTAAGCCGATGCGTCTAGGAGTGGTCGCGTGTGGTTATGCCGATGGCTATCCTCGTCATGCGCCCAGTGGCACCCCTATTATGGTAGATGGGCAGTTAACGCGCTTAGTGGGGCGCGTTTCTATGGATATGCTAATGGTGGATTTAACTGATATCACATCGGCACAGGTAGGCTCTCAGGTAGTGTTATGGGGGCAAAATGGTCCATCCGTGGACGAGGTCGCCCAAGCGGCCGGCACGATTGGCTATGAGCTACTGTGTGCTGTAGCAGCGCGAGTTCCGCGCCAAATCATAGAGTAATAGGACAAAAGATGAAAAATAAATGTGTACTAGTGACCGGTGCCACCAAAGGAATCGGTTGGGCGATTAGTCAGCATTTGGCTGATTTGGGAGCGCATGTTGTGGGGTTGGCTCGCCACACGCAGGATATTGATTTTCCGGGCTATTTATACGCTTGTGATTTGTCTAACGCTGGCGAAAGCGAAGAGGTCTTGCGGATGCTTCGGGAAAAATACCCTGTGGATGCGGTAGTCAACAATGTAGGCTCGGTGATGCCTCAACCTATTGGCGAGGTAGACTTAGAAACCCTTTATCAGGTCTTTGACTTAAATGTACGTGCGGCAGTGCAAGTTGCCCAAACCTTTATTCCCTCTATGAAAGCCCGTCAAGAGGGTCGTATCATTAATATTGCGAGCCGCGCCGCGCATGGGGCATATGACCGTACCAGCTATGCGGCAGCTAAAAGCGCTTTACTAGGCTGTACGAATACGTGGGCCCTAGAGCTTGCTCCCTATGGGATTACGGTCAATGCGATTTCGCCTGGGCCTACAGAAACCGCTTTGTTTAGACAAAACTGTCCCGAGGGCAGCGAAAGAGAGCAGCGTTTGCTAAACAGCATTCCTATGCGCCGTTTGGCACAGGCTGATGAGATTGCGGCCGCGGTGGCTTTTTTTCTTAGTGATGCGGCGGCTTATATTACCGGTCAGGAGCTGTTGATTGATGGTGGCAGCAGTCTTATTGGGCGTTAGTGGGTATGGCAACTCGTAAAACTGCAAGCAAAAAAGCGAAAACGGCTTTTGTCTGTACCGAGTGCGGGGCAGAGAGTCCACGTTGGGAGGGGCGCTGTTCACAATGTCAGCAATGGAATACTTTGCAAGAAATTGTCTTAGAGCCAGTTAAAGCGACAGGAGCAGTGAACCGGTATGAGTCGCTTGCTGGAGCTTCTCCAGTACAGAGCCTATCAGATGTACAAGCTCGCGAGCTACCTCGTCAGCCTACTGGGCTTAGTGAGCTTGACCGGGCCCTCGGAGGCGGGTTGGTTGATGGGGGGGTGATTTTAATCGGCGGGGACCCCGGGGTGGGTAAATCGACCCTGCTGTTACAAGCTATGTCGGCATTAGCTACGGTGGTTCCTGTGCTTTATGTTACGGGCGAGGAGTCCGCCGAACAGGTGGCATTGCGAGCACGACGCTTAGAACTCCCTACACAGGGGGTAGAGTTATTAGCGGAAATCCAGCTTGAGCATATTACCCAAACCCTTTTAGAGCGCCAACCTAAAGTAGCGGTGATTGACTCCATCCAAACCCTATATTCCTCACAGCTAAGTGCGGCGCCTGGCTCCGTATCACAGGTGCGTGAGTGTGCGGCGCAGCTGACGCGGTTGGCTAAGCAACATGGCATTGCAATGGTGTTGATTGGTCACGTCACTAAAGACGGTTCCTTAGCGGGGCCGCGGGTGTTGGAGCATATTGTGGATACGGTGTTGTACTTCGAGGGGGATTCGCAGTCTTCTTACCGTTTAATCCGAGCATTTAAAAACCGTTTTGGTGCGGTAAATGAGCTGGGTGTGTTTGCTATGACTGATCGCGGTTTACGTGGGGTTTCCAACCCGTCCGCGTTATTCTTGTCTCGTCATCAGCAGCAGGTCCCGGGTTCATGTGTGATGGCCACCCAAGAGGGGACGCGTCCGTTGCTGGTGGAAATCCAAGCTCTAGTCGATACAGCGCATGTACCGAACCCAAGACGGTTGTCGGTGGGCTTAGATGGTGCACGCCTATCTATGCTCTTAGCGGTGATGAACCGACATGCTGGCATCGTAACCTACGACCAAGATGTGTTTGTGAATGCAGTGGGTGGGGTGCGTATTACCGAGCCTGCCTCGGATTTGGCCGTGCTTTTAGCTATTATGTCATCCCTTAATAATCGGCCTTTGCCTAAAGGGTTAGTGGTTTTTGGGGAGGTCGGTCTAGCTGGTGAAATTCGGCCTGCACCACGAGGGCAGGAGCGTTTACGAGAGGCTGCCAAGCTCGGGTTCTCCATTGCCTTGATTCCTAAAGCGAATGCCCCTAAACAGCCTATCGAGGGGTTGGAAATTTGGGCGGTAGACCGCATTGAGGATGCAGTGGCTTATTTACGGGCTTAACAATTTTTCGTTAACGGGGTAGGCTATCTAGATGATTCAAACACCGATACGAACCGTTGATGCAGATGGGATTCGTTATAATCCTGATCTTATTGCCCCGCGGCTGGCATTATTTGATCCGGCTACTCCAGAGCTAAACGCCCAGCCTGTTACCCAAGGGGGGCGCAATGCGGCGTGGTTTATTCAGTGTGATGGGCAGTCGGCGGTGTTACGCCATTATCGGCGCGGCGGTTTAATTGCTAAACTCGTTAAGAAAACGTATTGGTGGTTGGGGGCAGAGCGCACGCGCTCATGGGCCGAGTATGCAGTAATGTTGCATTTATACAACAGCTGTGTGCCGGTCCCCCTGCCTTTGGCGGCTTGTTGGCAACGACGGGTTTTGGGCTATCAAGCAGCAATTATCACGCAGCGCATCGAAAAGGCTCAGCCCATAGCACAATACATAGAAAAAATACCGCCTGAATCCGTTGCAATCGTAGTCAAACAAATGCATGATGCCGGTGTGTGGCATGCGGATTTAAACGTATTTAATCTTTTAATCGATGCTCAGCAACAGATCTATGTGATCGATTTTGATCGGGCTCGTCGTTTTGATGTTGTGGATAGCAAACACCGCCAAAATAACTTGTTGCGTCTACGCCGTTCCTTGATTAAAGTGCGGGGCGAAATAGGGCAACAATGGTATGAGCAATTTCGTCGCGCTTATCTGCAACTTGCCAAAGCCTAGTCCCATTTTTTGCGCGATTTTATAGCGCACTCGCCTTTTGGTTTTCCATGTTTTATTTAAAGGGGTTCAAGACAATGAACTTCGGCTTAGCCAAACAATTTTTTGTGGGGGCAGCTTTGGTCGCTGCTTTTTCTGCAACACAGGCGCAGGACAACGTTGTTAACGTTTATAACTGGGCGGAATACACAGCGCCTGACACGCTGTCAGGCTTTGAAAAGGCGACTGGTATCAAAGTGCGTTACGACACCTTTGATAGCAATGACACCTTGCAAGCAAAGCTATTGACCGGTAAATCTGGTTATGACGTGGTGGTACCATCGACGCATTATGCGGCGCGCCAAATCGAAGGTGGCTTATTCCAAAAGCTAGATAAGTCTAAAATCCCAAACTGGGAGCATTTAGACCCGGATATTATGGCGGTTTTGGCTGATGTGGACCCAGGCAATGAGTATTTGATTCCATGGGGTTATGGAACAAATGGGTTGGGTTATAACGTCACCCAAGTGAAAAAAATCATGGGCGAGGACGTTAAACTCGGCGACTGGGATATGCTTTTTAAGCCTGAAAACGCCGAAAAGCTAAAAGCGTGTGGTATTTCCATGCTGGATGAAGCCGCTCAGGTGTTTCCTGCGGTTTTGCACTACTTAGGCAAGGATCCAAACAGCTCCGACCCCGAGGACTATAAAGAAGCCTTAGCCTTGCTCAAAACTATCCGCCCTTATATTCGTCAGTTTAGCTCTTCTGGTTATATCGATGAGTTAGCGGCAGGGGATTTGTGTATGGTCTATGGATTTTCGGGGGATGTCATGATCTCCGCGTACCGTGCGCGTCAAGCCAATAAAGACTACAAGGTGGATTACTATATTCCCGAAGGGGGCGCACCGGTTTGGTTTGATACCATGGCGATTCCTAAAGGGGCAGCACATGTTGATGCGGCACATGCTTTTATCAATTACATTGAAACCCCAGAGGTGCATGCGGCGATCACCAATACCATGTTCTTTCCTAATGCCAACAAAACAGCGAGAGAGCACGTCATCCCCGAGGTTGCGAACAACCCAATGATTTATCCGCCTGCCGATGTGGCAAAAACATTATTTGTGATTAAGCCTCAGCCATTGAATATTCAGCGTTTACAGACGCGTATGTGGTCTGAACTCAAATCCGGTCGTTAACGTTTCTTTATTTAAAGTAAAGGACACTTTGATGTTAGATAATCGCTCTGCGACCCCTTCGTGGGCTGGCGTGGAAGATGAGTTCGTCCGCGTAGAAAATTTAGTAAAAATTTTTGGGGATACCGTAGCGGTTAAATCCGTTAATTTGTCGGTACGTCGCCACGAGTTTTTTGCGCTGCTTGGCAGCTCTGGTTGTGGTAAATCCACGTTATTACGCATGTTAGCTGGATTTGAAGAGGCAACGTCAGGGCGTATTTACCTCGATAATGAAGACATCACGGATTTGCCGCCTTATAAGCGGCCAGTCAATATGATGTTTCAGTCCTATGCTTTGTTTCCTCATATGACGGTCGAAGCCAATGTGGCGTTTGGCCTAAAACAAGAGGGTGTTCCCGCTCATGAAATTCATGAGCGGGTGTTTGAGGCGTTGGATTTGGTACAAATGGCGGGCTTTGCCCGTCGTAAGCCGCACCAATTGTCTGGTGGGCAGCAGCAACGCGTAGCACTGGCGCGTAGTCTGGTTAAGCGCCCTAAGCTGCTATTGCTTGATGAGCCAATGTCTGCGCTTGATAAGCAAATTCGCCAAAAAACACAAGTGGAGCTTGTGAAAATTTTAGAGCAGGTTGGGGTGACTTGCATTATGGTTACGCATGATCAAGAAGAAGCGATGACCATGGCTGATCGCATTGCGGTTATGACAGCTGGACAGATTGAGCAATGTGGTACGCCTTACGATGTGTATGCCTTTCCTAACTCACGTTTTGTTGCCAGCTTTATTGGCTCAGCCAATCTGTTTACAGGGGAAATCGTGGTGGATGAATCGGATCATGTGGAAATCCACAGTGAAGATTTACCCAGCCATTTGCGGGTTGACCATGGTGTTAGCGAGCCTTTAGGGATGGAGGTGCATGTATCTATTCGTCCTGAGCATGTTCAGGTGTCACACAATAAGCCCGCTCAGGAAACAAACTGGGGGCGGGGGGAAGTCACGCACGTGGCATGGATGGGCAGCTATGTACGCTACCAGATCCGTTTAGATAGTGACGCACTGATTGAGGCCCATATGCCTAGCTCGGTGTTAACTCAGGCTGATGCTCCAGAGGTAGAGGACGAGGTCTATGTCTGGTGGTCAGAAGATAGCGCAGTGGTGTTGGCCTCATGAAAAAACTGACTTTTTCTTCATTGAAACCGTCGGGGCGCAGTTTAATCATTGCTGCCCCGTTTGCTTGGTTGCTGCTGTTTTTGCTTGTGCCGTTTTTGTTGGTTTTTAAAATCAGCTTTGCGGATTTGCAGTTTGGTGTCCCTCCTTATACCCCCTTAGTCGAGTTCAAAGAAGAGACCTTAAACCTTATTCTGCATTTACGTGGTTATATTTTATTATTTAGTGATAATTTATATCTAGCCACGTATTTAAGCTCGGTCAAAATGGCGGCGATCACCACGCTTTTATGTGTGCTGATCGGCTATCCCATGGCTTATTACATTGCGCGCTCACATCCCAGTACGCGTAATTATTTGCTATTGGCCGTGATTTTGCCTTTTTGGACGTCATTGCTTTTACGTGTGTATGCGTGGGTGGGCATTTTGCGTAATGATGGGATTCTAAACTCACTTTTGATGTGGTTAGGGGTAGTTGATGCTCCATTAGAAATTTATCGTACGGATTGGGCGGTATATATTGGTCTTGTTTATGCTTACTTGCCTTTTTTTATCTTGCCGCTTTATGCCAGCTTAGTGAAATTGGACACCCGCTTACTCGAGGCAGCGTATGATTTAGGTGCGCGTCCTTTCACGGCTTTTCGTCAAATCACTTTGCCTTTATCCATGCCCGGCGTGATATCTGGGGCGATGCTTGTGTTTATTCCCGCCGTGGGTGAATATGTGGTGCCCGAGATGTTAGGCGGAGCCAATACGCTCATGATGGGGCGCGTGATGTGGAATGAGTTTTTTAATAATGCGGACTGGCCAATGGCTGCCGCTGTCACTTGTGTGATGGTACTGATCTTGATTATTCCACTGGTGTTTTTCCAATATAGCCAAGTCAAACACTTGCAAGAGCAAAAGGGATAACAGCATGTTAAAAACAAATCCATATTGGCGTGCATTAAGCTTGTTTATTGGCTTTGGCTTTTTGTATTTACCTATCGTGTTTTTGGTGGTGTTTTCTTTTAACGAGTCCGCCATCATGACCTCATGGTCTGGTTTTTCTTTGCGTTGGTATCAGTCCCTTTTTGCTGATAAAGCACTGCTAAACGCGGCCAAGCTCTCTTTTTTGATTGCGGCATTAACGGCTACTGCCGCGGTGGTGATTGGCACATGGGCGGCCTATGTGTTATCGCGCATGGGAAAATTCAAAGGGTTTACGCTTTATGTCGGTATGCTCAGTGCACCCCTAGTGATTCCCGAGGTCGTTTTAGGCATTTCATTACTTTTGATGTTTGTAGAGATGTCTAAGCTTTTTGGATGGCCGGATGGCAATGGGATTTTTACCATCTGGGTAGGGCATGTTGTGTTATGCGTAGCCTATGTGGCGGTCGTGATTCAGGCCCGTATACGCGATTTTGATCGCTCGCTCGAAGAGGCGGCCTTAGATCTAGGGGCAACGCCATTAAAAGTGTTTTTTAGCATTACGCTGCCTTTGATTATGCCTGCGCTGATGGCTGCCTGGCTGTTAGCTTTCACCTTATCCTTGGATGATGTGGTGATTGCTTCTTTTTTATCGGGGCCTGGTTATACCACATTACCTGTAGAGGTATTCTCGCGGGTACGCTTGGGCTTAAAGCCAGAAATTAACGCCTTAGCCACGCTCTTTATTTTTGGGGTGGGGCTGTGTGTGATTGTGGCTAGTCGTCTTCAAAAAAATCACTCATGACTCAGCCGCCGCAAGGCGGCTGCTTTTTATTATGATTACTCTTTACGGTTTAAAAAATTGCAGTACGTGTAAAAAAGCGATGAAGTGGCTTGATGAGCAGTCGCTGTCATATACGTTTGTGGATTATCGGGACCATCCTATCGAGGGCACACAGTTAAAAAGCTGGGCGCAACAGCTCGGGGGCTGGCCTAAGCTGGTTAATCGGGCTTCGCCGACTTGGCGTCAATTACCCGAAGATAAAAAAACACCAGCGACGGATGAAGATTGGCTACAATTAATTGCTGAATTTCCCACGTTAGTGCGTCGTCCTGTTACGGTAGACTCGCAAATGGTAACCGTTGGCTTTAAGCCAGATTTGTATGCACAGCGTTTTGCCTAAGAAAAAATTATGTATACCCAAGATCAACTAAAACAACAGGTGGCAGCGGCAGCCATTGATTTTATTTTGCCGAAACTCCAGGCCGATACCATTTTAGGTATTGGTACAGGCTCCACTGTCGATCTGCTTATCGATGCCTTGGCAGAGCATAAGGATAAGTTTAAGGCCGCCGCATCAAGCTCAGAACGCTCGACCCAGCGGCTACAGCAACACGGTATTACGGTGCTGGATCTAAATCAGGTTGCTTCCATGGATTGGTACATTGATGGTGCCGATGAGATTGATGCGCAGTTAAATATGACTAAAGGGGGCGGTGGTGCGCTTACACGTGAAAAAATCGTGGCTTCTGTAGCTCAGCATTTCCTGTGCATTGTGGATGAGAGCAAAGTCGTAGCGCAACTTGGAGCCTTTCCTTTGCCCATCGAGGTCATCCCTATGGCGCGTCAGGTGGTAACGCGTCGCCTAGAGCAACTAGGTGGCCAAGTGAAATGGCGCAGCGGTTTTGTGACCGACAATGGCAATGACATTATTGATGTCCATGGCCTCACCATTACCGATCCAGCGCAGCTTGAATCGCAAATTAACGACATCCCCGGTGTGGTATGTTGTGGCTTATTTGCTTTGTCTGGTGCTAGTGTGGCGTTGGTAGCTGGACAACAAGGCGTAACAACTATGTCATAATGTCGTAGTACAGTTATCACTGGTCCCTTTCAACTCGTCGCTTTTGCGTCTATGTAGGTTTTTATGATCGAACATACCAATAAACAGTTTCATTCCGACCTTGAAACCACACGCTCGTTGTTTTTACAAATGGGTGGGGTGGTGGAATCCATGGTAGACCAAGCCATGGAAGCTTTATTTAGTGGTGATTTAGCCTTAGTGGATCTCGTGCGTGAGCGCGAAAAAGAAGTCAATAGCCTCGAAGTTGAAATCGACGAGCGTATTACAAACATTATTGCTCGTAATCAGCCTACAGCAATTGATTTACGCATGTTGTTATCCATTTCTAAAATGCTGACGGATTTGGAGCGTTGCGGTGACGAGGCTGAACGCATTGCAAAAATGGCGCGTCGTCTTTACGAGGCCGATAGCGGCTATGAGCCAGTGGTTGAACTACGTCATATGAGCACATCAGTGGTGAGCATGATTCACCAGTCTTTGGATGCTTTTGCTCGCCAAGACATGGTGCTGGCAGCTGATGTTGTCCGTAAAGACAAAGACGTGGATAAAGAGTGGAAAGGGTCGTTGCGTCATATCATTACGTATATGATCGAGGACCCACGTACGATTTCTCGCTCTATTGATTTGATTTTTATCGCACGTGCCTTAGAACGCATGGGTGACCATGCAAAAAATATGGCAGAGCGTGTGATCTATATGGTGCGTGGTGATGATGTTCGTCATACCGGTATGAAAAATACCGTGCGTACCGCGCTGGGTAAAGACATTGATTTTGATGACTAGGCCACAGCCTTTATTTTAAAAGCCCGCCATGCGGGCTTTTTTTATGCGCTAGGGGGGACGTAGCCTTGTGCTTCAATATCCTGATCATCAAATAAATAGCGCTGCATTTGCTCCGTAAGATATTTACGGGCGCGAGAATCTGCCAAATTTAAGCGATTCTCATTCACAATACGGGTTTGAATTTGAATCCAGTTCGCCCACGCTTCCTTAGAGATGGATTGCCAAATTTTGACACCCAGCTCCCCAGGGTAAGGGGGGAACTCTAGGCCTTCGGCTTCTTTTTTTAGTTTCACACATTGAACCATTCGAGTCATATCACACCTTTAAAATCATGGATTAGGCGCCATTGTAATCGCGGCAGGGCAGATACGATAGCATGCCGCGTAATTTATAGGCTTATGGCTTATTTGAGTTTTTTAATAAAGACTAAACTATTGCGTGAGCGGTTATATTGTGCTTGCTTTTCTTTAGGTAAGTGATCCACCGTACCTTGTACAAATCCCCGTTTAATAAACCAATGAGAGGTACGTGTGGTCAAGACAAAAAGGTAAGACGCGCCTAAGGTTCTGGCACGGCTTTCAGCATGGCGTAGTAGCAGTTCGCCTTCGCCCTCGCCTTGCCAGTCAGAGTGAACGATCAAGCAGGCCATTTCCACCATGCCTTCGCTTAAATAAGGCGTAATCGAAACACAACCGTAAATAATGCCATCGTGCTCAAGCACGGTAAAGCGCTCCACATCACGTTCTACAACGGCACGCCCCCGGGGGACTAGTGTGCCGTCTGCTTCGAGGGGCTCAATAAGCTGCAAGATGGCTCCCACATCATCTAAGGTCGCGGGGCGTAAATCATCGAGCTTATCCTCGACCACCATCGTGCCGACCCCATCATGGGTAAAAATCTCCATGAGAATGCTTCCGTCTAGGGTGTATGGCACAAGATGAGCCCGTGGCACACCGCGTTTTACGGCCAGCGAAGCGGACTCTAAAAAAACGGCACTATCTTCGTCCAAGCGTCCGGCCGCTAGTAGCTTGTCGGCCTCAATACGGGCTAATTCGCCGGCGATTTCTTCGCCTTCATCTTGGGTGGCTACTGCTTTTGGAGTGAGATAAATCAGTTTTTCGGCACGCAAGGCAACAGCGGCACTTAAAGCGAGCTCTTCCATGGCTAAATTAAAGGCCTCGCCGGTAGGGGAGAAACCTAAAGGAGAAAGCAGTACAATGGACTCTTGCTCTAAAGAACGTAAGATTGAATTGGTATCGATTTTACGCACAGCGCCAGCGTGCTTATAGTCAATGCCGTTGATCACGCCCATTGGGCGGGCAGTGACAAAATTGCCCGAAATAACACGGATTTGAGCGTGTGACATTGGGGTGTTGGGCAAACCTTGGCTAAATGCAGCCTCGATGTCCAAACGGATTTCCCCTGCGGCTTCTTTGGCACACTCTAATGCTTCGGCTCCTGTGGGTTCATTTTGACGCCCAAACTTAATATTATGACCTTTAACACGCAACTGCTCATTGACCTGTGGGCGTGACCCATGTACGAGTACGAGCTTAATGCCTAGTGCCGACATCAAGGATAAGTCAGGAATAAGGGTGTTTAAAAACCCATCACGAATCAGTTCGCCCCCAAAGCCGATCACAAAGGTTTTGCCTCTAAAACGATGCACATAAGGGGCAACCTCGCGAAACCAGCGCACAAACTGAGCGGGGGCAAATTCAGTGGCATCAAAGGCTGATAAGGTATCTAGGTTGGATTGGCTCATAGTCATGACATGAAGAGGGTGAACAAAGAGTAAAGCAAAATTATAATGTTGGACCGATTACGACAAAACGAGTTTCATGCAAAAATCTACAGATCAGCACCTATCAAAAAGACCTTTTCCGCAAATTCATTATCCTGAGGATCTCCCCGTTAGTGCTCGCCGCGAAGAAATTGCGGCGGCAATACAAGCCCACCAAGTGGTGATTGTAAGCGGAGAAACGGGTTCAGGAAAAACCACTCAGTTACCAAAAATTTGTTTGGAGTTGGGGCGTGGCCGTAAACGCATGATTGGTCATACGCAACCGCGTCGTATTGCGGCAACATCTGTCGCCAATCGTATTGCAGAGGAGCTAAACACAGAGATCGGTGATTGGGTCGGCTATCAGATTCGTTTCAGTGATAAAACCAGCCCGCACTCGGCAATTAAGCTCATGACCGATGGGATCCTGTTGGCAGAAACCCAGCGCGATCCGCTGTTGCGACGTTACGATACCATTATTATCGACGAAGCCCATGAGCGCAGTCTGAATATCGATTTTTTATTAGGTTTTTTGCGTCAACTATTGACGAAGCGTCGTGATTTAAAAATCATTATTACCTCGGCAACCATTGATGCAAAGCAGTTCGCACAGCATTTTGCTATTGATGGCAAACCTGCACCCATTATAGAGGTTTCAGGGCGCTTATACCCAGTGGAAATTCGTTATCGACCCATTTTAACCGATAAGGTTGATGAGACGGGGGAAAATAAAAACACAGAGGAGCGTGATCTTAACGATGGCATCATTGATGCGGTACAAGAGTGCCAACGCCTGGGAAGCGGTGATATTTTGGTGTTTTTGCCGGGTGAGCGTGAGATTCGCGAAGCGGCAGAAGCTTTGCGTAAGCAAGCGTGGATAGGCACGGAGATCTTGCCGCTGTATGCGCGGTTAAGTCATGCTGATCAAGCTCGCATTTTTAAACCTCAAGGAAACGCTCGGCGCGTGGTACTTGCTACGAATGTGGCGGAAACATCGTTGACTGTACCTGGCATTCGCTATGTGATTGATAGTGGCTTAGCGCGGGTAAAACGTTATTCGTGGCGTAACAAAGTAGAGCAATTACGTATTGAGCCCATCAGTCAGGCTTCCGCTAATCAGCGCGCTGGTCGTTGTGGGCGGGTAGGACCAGGTGTGTGCATACGCTTGTATGATGAGGCGGATTTTAAGCAGCGTGCTCCTTTTACCGACCCGGAAATTTTACGCTCATCGCTTGCTGCTGTGATTTTACGCATGAAGGCGTTACGCTTGCATGATGTGGAGTCCTTTCCTTTTGTGGATCCGCCATCAGGGCGAGCCATTGCCGATGGCTATCAGCTTTTACAAGAGATTGGTGCGTTGGATGAGCAACGACGCTTAACCAAAGTAGGCCGAGAATTAGCGCGTTTACCGCTGGATCCACGCATTGCGCGTATGATTTTAGCGGCACGGGATCAGCAGTGTCTGAGCGAGATGTTAATCATTGCTTCGGCCTTATCTGTGCAGGATCCACGTGAGCGCCCCTTAGAAAACCGCGACGCCGCGGAGCGCGCCCACCAAATGTTTGTGGAAACGCAGTCAGAGTTTTTGTCTTACATCAAAATGTGGCAATGGTATGCGGAGCAAGTAAAAAGTCGGCTCTCGCATCGTAAACTAGCTGTTTTACTGAAAGAGCGCTTTTTGTCTCCCATGCGTTTTAGAGAGTGGCGCGAGGTCCATAAACAATTACACCAGCTGATTCGGGAACAAAATTGGCGCTTTAATGAAACGGCAGCGACGTATGAGCAGATTCATCTTTGTTTATTAACGGGGCTCATCGGTAATATTGGCCACAAGTCTGAAGAAACGAATGTTTATCAGGGCACGCGCGATATTCGTTTTTATATTCATCCTGGCTCGACGCTTGGAAAAAAAGCAGGGCGTTGGGTATTAGCGGCAGAGCTTGTTGATACCACACGCTTGTATGCACGCTGTTTGGCTCGAATTGATCCAGTTTGGGTAGAGCGTGTCGGACATCATCTATTAAAAAAAACGTGGTCCGATGCGCGTTGGGAAAAACGCAGTGGTCGTGTAGTAGCTAATGAAAGAGCCACCTTATATGGGCTCACGATTTATAGTGGTCGGCGTGTTCACTATGGGCGTATTAATCCACAAGAAGCCCGTGAGATTTTTATTCGAGACGGCTTAGTGGCAGGGGAAATACAATCCACCTTACCTTTTTTAAAGCACAATCAGCAACAAATTGAAGCCATAGAAAAGTTAGAACATCAATCCCGCCGACCCGATATTCTTGTGGATGATGCGCTGATTTACGCTTTTTATGACCAACACATTCCTGCCGATGTTTATCAAACCGCTACCTTAGAGCGTTGGTATAAAAAACTACCCAAAGATAAAGCGCAAGCCTTACTGTTGAGTCGCGATCAGCTCATGCAGCACGAGGCCGCAGGGGTGACGACGGATGTGTTTCCACGAAATATTGAGTGGAAAGGGGTAAAACTGAAAGTTGATTATCATTTTGAGCCAGGCTCGGTGCGTGATGGCTTAACCGTTACGGTGCCACTATTTCATTTAAATCAACTGGATCAAGCGCGTGCAGATTGGTTAGTGCCAGGGATGCTTAAAGAAAAAGTGCAACAGCTGTTGCGCTCTTTGCCGCAACGTTTGAGGCGTGCGATGGTGCCTTTGCCTGATTATGCTGAAGGCTTCCATCAGCGTTGGTTTGACTATGCGCAAAAGCCAGTTAAGCCGCTTATTGACGTGTTAATCGATGACGTGTGGGCTCAGAAACGCGTGCGCTTGCAGCCATCCGACTTTAAGCTTGAAACTTTACCTAACCACTTGTTCATGAATTTTAAAGTGATAGATGAACATGGGCGTATGCTATCAGGGGGACGAAACTTAGATAAGCTTAAAGCCGAACATGGTCAGGCGGCGCAGGCCTCATTCCAAGAGGTCGCGGTACAGGATAAGTCCGTAGCCAAAGCCTTAGACCATGATCAAATCACCTCATGGAGCTTTGGAACCCTGCCTGAAATACTTGAAATTCGGCGTCGGGGGCAATCGGTGATCGGTTATCCCGCTTTGGTTGATAAGGGGGATTATTGCGAGCTGGATGTGTTTGATGATCCTGCGGCAGCAAAAAAGCAGCATCAGGCTGGTTTGCGTCGCCTTTTTCAAATCGCATTGCGCGAGGCCGTGAGGTTCCAAGAAAAAAATCTCAAGTCTCTTACGCCCATGGCATTGTTATACATGAGCTTAGGGACGCAGGAGGATTTGCAGCGTCAGATCATCGATGCGGCAATAGATCAGTCTTGTTTAATGGCGCCTTGGCCCACGGATGAGGCTTCATTTTTACAGCGTTTAGAGCAGGCGCGTCCACGCTTTGGCTTAATCAC